>NZ_LZML01000211.1:0-108481 GCF_001665695.1 Nocardia sp. 852002-51101_SCH5132738
CACACCTGTCAGCACAACCAACCAAATGAAAGGGCCACGGCGCTACACGCCGCCACCACCCATTTCGCAACAGCCCGTTTTCCGCATAAGTGACGGAGGTTTGCACGAAAAGTTCGGCCACATCAGTCCACCTCGTCCAGTGCCGACAGCGCCGCGCTCGCGGCCAGTCCGGCCAGGCAGCCGGGGAAACAATCCCGGTGGATCTCCCACAATCGGCGCGCACAGTCTCGTTCGAGGTGGGTGGGCTCCCAGGTGCAGTCGTTCACCGGTGGCGGCTCCACGACATACGGTTGCGTCATTCCACGCAGCCACAACCGAGGTGGTGCGACCGTGGCCAAATCGAAGTCGGCGGTCACGCGTTCGGGCAGATCGTCGATGTGGGCCAGGTCGAACACGAGGATGGCCGCCGCGCCCATCCCCGCCGCGATCGCGAGGATGTCGCCGATCGGGTCGCGCATCCCCTCGGGTGGGCGCAATGTGCACAGCCAGCGAAATCCGAGTCGATGAGCGAAACATTGGATTTCGAGGTCGTGCGCCGCTGCGTCGGGACCCGAGATCTCTGTACGTACCAGCCCGACAGCTTTGCTGCGCGCGACCGACATCACTGCCAGCGCACCGGCGACCTTCCGCAGCGCGGCCAGCGATTCCGCCTCTTCACCGGTTGCGCTCCAGCCCGTCATGTCCCGGTCCTTCGCGATCGACGTTCGAACAGCAGCCCGTCCGACACGGCCGGGAAGGCGATGGCGAGGACCCTCGTCCGGTGCGGATCTCGCGCCGTGATCAGGCGAGCATGCGGCGCCTTCGGATGCAGCGCCTCGCATCGGGTTCGCATCTTTCACCGAAGGTTCTCCCCTCCTGTCACCGGTGCGCAGCCGGCCGAGGCGGCTATGTCTGCCCAGTAATCACGCTTTACGTTGTCCCACAATCGATTCCACTTCGGATGCCGTTCACGCGCCTGAGCGAGGTCCGTACCGGGCGCGAACGTCGCAACCTGCCGCGGTCGCGCGTCCGCATCGAGCACGGCCGTTATCTCGATGCGGCCGAGAGGATTTCGCGTCGATCGCCATACCGCACGCAATCCGTCGGCCTCGGTGATACGCTCGCCAACTGCCGCGTGATCTCGTCCGTGTGTGCGTGCCAACGAATCCTCCAACTCGGGCCGTTCCACTCGATCTGCTGTCATCACTGCGATGCCTCGGTTCGATGGGAGGGGCCGACGCTGTGCAGCAGGCTCGGCCCCAAAAGCGTTCCCAGCACAGTGAATTGACGGCGAGCTCACAAGCAGCGATGGATAATCCGTTCCGATTCATCAGAAGTCCAAGCTCGTCGTCCCAGAACCGCGCGGTGCCCATCCACAACCCCGGATCGCCGCATCCAAAGGAGGCAGCTCGTCATGGTGGATATCAGTTCGACGCTCCCCCGCCGTCAGCTCGGACGGTATCTGCGGGAGCTACGTCAGGGATCCGGACTGACGATCGCGGAACTCGCGCGCCGCATCGAACGCGGCGCCACGACGGTCCAGCGGCTCGAGACCGGCACCGCCGACCGGATCCGGTTGTGGGACGTCGACGCGATCTGCCAAGTCTGCGGCGCCGACGAGACGACAACCGAGGCGCTCAAAGGGCTTGCCCAGCAGGGAAACAGCAAGAGCTGGTGGCATCAGTACGGAGATCTGATACCGGTCAGCTTCGACGTCTACATGGGCCTGGAAGCAGCTGCCGCGAAGCTGATTTCATTCCAAGAACTCATACCTGGGCTGCTTCAGACACCCGACTACGCGCGAACCGTCACCCGGCAGGCGCATCCGTCGGAATCGGACGGCGAAATCGCCCGTCGGGTCGAGATGCGGGTGCGTCGCCAAGTTTTGCTGACCAAGAAGTCGGATCCCGTACCGGCCGACATCATCCTCGACGAGTCGGCGCTGCACAGGGTCATCGGGAACCGGCGAATCATGGATGCACAACTGCGCTACCTCGCCGATGCCGGAACTCGACCCAATATCCGAATCCGAGTTCTGCCCTTCGCCGCCGGCCTCCCGCTGGGTGACTTGACCGGTCCTTTCACGATCCTGAGCTTCGGAGAGTCCGGTGACGGCCGCCCGGTCGAACCTCCCGTCGTATATGCCGAGGGTTATACGGGAGCGATGTACTTCGACGATGCAGATCTCGTGCAGCGGTATCGCACTGCGCACGCGGCCCTTGGACAGGTAGCGTTGAACGAGCAGGACAGCAGAAAATTGCTGCGGGACAAGGCAAGGGAGTTCGCGAAGTGAGCGCTGATCTATCCACGGCTCGCTGGTTCAAGAGCAGCCACAGCGGCGGCAGCCAGGACTGCGTCGAGGTCGCCTTCCTCGCCGACGGCATGGTCGGTGTGCGCGACTCCAAGAATCCGACAGGACCCGCACTCGCCTTCACTCCAGCGGACTGGGATGCCTTCACCGCCGCCGTAGAACACGGCAGGCTCACCGATCCGACTGCCTAGCGGCCCCGCCGCGCATATTCGCAATCCCGTCACCGGCCACCGATTGTCACGCGTCTCGTAGGTCACGACCCCAATGAGACGCGTGCCGATCGACACCGGAGATGCGAAACGCTCCCGAATCCGCGCTGCGCGCAAACCAACACCGGGACACCGAGCGTTCTCAGGCGGCTTCTTCGTGAAGCTGTAGCCGGAACAGCCCTCGCGAAATGCTCTCTACGCCCGGGTTCCAACTCGCTTACACGCTTATCCCCAAAGTGAAGCCTCCGGACCCCGGCATCACCGTGCTGCACCGCGCCAACTACGTCCTGGCCGGCGCCTGGCCCCCCACCCACACCGGTGCGGTGACCATCAATCACCCGTTCCCGATCAGTATCCCGTGGTCCGACCTGGAGTTCTGAGCCGATTGCGGCCGTCGAGGACCTGACTACCCCTCGGGATAGAAGAGGAACAGGGTGCACCCCGTCTCGCTCGCCGGAACATGCCAGCTTCCCGCCGGGGCGTGGATGAAGGTGCCTGCCGGATAGTCGCGCGCGCCGTCGTTGAAGGTGCCGGTCAGGACGTAGACCTCCTCGGGTCCGGGTTCGTGCACGTCGCGGCGGGGCCAGGAGGTGCCGGGGTCCATTTCCAGGACGTGGGCGTGGGCGCCGTTGTCGCCTTTCCACAGTCGGCGTTGCCGGATGCCCGGGAAAAGTTCGCGGCTGGGCGCGTCTGCGAGGTTTGTCCAGGTGTAGCCGGGCTGGGCGAGGATCTCGGGGTTCATGGCTGCCACGGTGCCGGATGCCGATGGGTCCTCGACAGTGTCTGAGATGACGTCGAGGGGTACATTCTTGCCATGCATCGTGTGGTGGCGTTGGTGCGGCCGGTGCAGTCGACGTTCGAACTCGGTTGTGCCGTGGAGGTTTTCGGTACCCCCAGAGAGGGGGTGCCGCAGCACTACGAGTTCGAGGTGTGCACGGAGGCGCCGGGCGCGGTGCCCACTACTGCGGGCTATGCGATATCGGTGACTCGGGGGCTGGCGGCGCTGGACTCGGCGGATACCGTGATCATTCCGGGGTGGCTGCCGGTGGAGACGCCCCTGTCGGGTGCGGTGCGGCGGGCGCTGGTTCGCGCGCACGGCCGTGGGGCGCGGCTGGTGACGATCTGTTCCGGGGTGTTCGCGTTGGCGCGGACCGGACTGCTGGACGGGCGTTCGGCGACGACGCACTGGGCGCGGGCCGGGCATTTGGCGCGGGAGTTTCCGCGGGTTCGGGTGGAGCCGGATCGGCTGTATGTGGACCATGGCGATGTGGCCACGAGTGCGGGGGCGGGTGCGGGAATCGACCTGTGCCTGCACCTGGTTCGCACGGATCACGGGGCCGCGCATGCCGCACTGATCGCGCGGCACATGGTGATGCCGCCGCATCGGGATGGTGGTCAGGTTCAGTACGCGCCGCCGTCGCCGGTCGAGGACGGATTCGACGGTCTACTGCAATGGGCCGAGGCGCGGCTCGAGACATCGCTGTCGGTCGCCGATATGGCCGCGCATATCAACGTCTCCCCGCGGACGCTGGCGCGCCGGTTCGCCGATCAGCTCGGTACCAGTCCGGGCGGGTGGTTGCTGGAGCGTCGGGTGGCGCGGGCGCGAGTGCTGTTGGAGGACACGGACTTACCGGTCGACGCCATCGCCGTCCGGGCAGGGCTGGGCTCGGCGGTCAATCTGCGCCGCCGCTTCCGCGACCAGGTCGGCACCACGCCGGGCGCGTATCGGCGCGCGTTCCGCACACCGACCGCCGGCCCCGCGTAGATATCGCCTCTCGCACAGGCAGTCTCGGCGATCAGGATTTGTGCGCCGTCCGGTGAACCGGAACCTCGCGATGCCCATTGGTGACAATGCTCGGAATCGGCCGCAGCTCAGCAGGATCCACCGCGAGTTCCATATCGGGGAACCGCGTGAACAGAGCAGGGAGCGCTATCGTCGCCTCGAGCCGCGCCAGCGGCGCCCCCAGGCAATGATGCACCCCGTGCCCGAATGCGAGGTGTTCTTTCGACCGTCGCCCGGCATCGAACGCATCGGCGTTGTCGCCGTGCAGTTTCCGATCACGCCCCGCACCGGCCAGGGACGCGATGATCACATCTCCCCGGTTGATCCGCACATCGCCGGGATCACCGGCGATGTCGATGTCTTCCACCGCGAATCGCATCGGCATATGCGCCAGCGGCGCATTCCATCGAAGCCCTTCTTCGACCACCTCCGCCCACGGAATCTGTTCTGCGAGAGCGGCCTTCCGCTGTTCCGGATGGGTGAGCAGGCCGATAATGCTGTGGTCCAGTAGATTCGCGGTGGTTTCGTGGCCGGCGGTGATGATCAGCAGCAGTGTGTCACGCAACTCCTGTTCGTCGAGCCGTGATCCGTCCGCGTCGTCGTGGGCGTTCATCAGAACCGTCGTGAGGTCGTCGCCCGGGTTCTCGCGCTTGTGCCGCAACAGTTCCTCCATGAGGACGAACAGTGCCCCGAAATGCGCACCGACCTCGGCGGGGTCGAGGCTGGTATCGAGAATTCCGGCCGCGTGGATGCGCAGTTGATCATCCATCCCGTCCGGAACGCCCATCAGTTCGCCGATGACGCGAATCGGCAGCGCGGTGGCGAAACCCGCACGCAGATCGACGATTTCGCCGTCGGTGACAGCGGACAATTCGTCGAGCAGTTCGGTGACGAACGCTTCGATCCGCGGCCGGAGTGCCTGGGTGCGTTTGTTCGTGAACGCCGGTGCCACGAGTTTGCGCAGCCGCTGATGCTGCTCGCCGTAGGTGGTGAGCATATTTCTCGCCGCCACCCACGGAAACATCACCCAGTCCGGGCCGATCTCACCGTCGATGAACCGCGGCCAGTGCTGATGTGCGTCCTTGGAGACACGCGAATCGGTGAGCAGCTGCCTGAGCACGGTGGCGTCGGTGACCGACCAGGCCGGCACGCCGCCGGGCAGCACCACCTGGGCGACCGGGCCGCGAGCGCGAATACGGGCCAGCTCGCCCTGGATGTCGGCGGCGCTGGGATCCAGCCCCAGCGGCTGCGTATCTGTCATCGGACCCTCCATCAGGTGAGACGCATCGGCGGGCATGCGGGAAACACCACCGGCAGGGCTGCCAAGGCGCGGTGAAACTGCCCGGTCCTCCAACTTAGTTGCTGCGCAGGAACTTCCGGGCGAATATCCGGAAGCGCATCGAGTAGCAGGTCGACGGCATGCCGCGCGATCGTCTGCGCGAGCTGCTGCGCCGGGCACGAGTGCGGGCCGACTCCCCACGCCAGGTGAGACCGGTTTCCGCGCCGGTCACCGCCGACGATACGCGGATCGGTGTTGCATGCCGCCAAGCTGACGACCACCGGCTGATCGGCGGGCAACCACACGTCGCCGATGAGTTGCGGCTGTCTGGGATACGTCATGCAGAAATTGGCCAGCGGCGGGTCCGCGAACAGCACCTCGTCGATGGCATCGCGGGTGTCCATGGCGCCGCTGAGCACGTTGCCGCCGTACTCTTCGTCGGCCATCAACAGCAGCAGGGTGTTCAGGATCAGATTGCAGGTCGGTTCCGTGCCCGCCGAGAACAACAACGCGGCCTGGTTCACCATCTCCATGGGGTCGAGGCCCTCGGGGTGGGTCAGCAGTCGCGAGGTCAGGTCGTCGCCGGGGCGCTCGCGCTTCTGCTCGACCACCGCGAGCAGCGCCTCGATGAACCGCTGCTGACCTTCTTCGGCGCCGACCCCGTCCAGCATCGCGGCCATCCCCTGGTAGGCCGCCGATGCGGCGTCTTCGGGGAAGCCCATCAGCTCACTGAGAACCCGGAAGGTCAGCGGGAAGGCGTAATCCATCCGCAGATCGGCGGTGCCGCGCTCACAGAAGGAGTTGACGAGAGCGTCGGCCGCGCGTGCGACCGCGCCGTGCACCTTGTGCAAATTGACGGTGTCCAGCGCGTCGGTGATCGTGCGCCGGTAACGGGCATGTTCCGCGCCCGCGGTGCGCAGGGCGTTCTGCCGATAGCCGAGCATCGGGGTCACCGGGCAGTCCGGCGGAGCGTTCTTCTCCCATCGGCGCGGATCGGCGGGAAAGCGAGCCTCGTCGTTCAAAATTTGCAGCGCTGCTTGATATTCGATCACCAGTGTGGCCGGCACACCGGGCGCCAACTCGATCGGCACCAGCGGCCCACGGCTGCGCATGGATTCGTAGGCGCGGTGCGGGTCGGCCGCGAATTCGGTGGTGTCCAACCGGATCTGTGGTTCGGCGGAATGCGCCGGAGAACCGTGATCGGCCGGCCGGGCGCTGCTACGTACCGCGTCTGCGTCGTTCAGCATGCTTCCCCCGCGCGAGATGTTGCGTGTCCTGTCCGATGTCCTGCGAGATTGCCTGCCATTCGTTGTATGGGCACGGCCGACACCCTAGCGGAAACCGTTGTAATTCAATGTTTTTGACAAAACAGACAGCACGGTAGTTTGTTGCGTGCAGGTTGCTGCGGCGAGCTCCCGTCACTTCCCCTCGTCCGGCTCCCGCATCAGCTCGGCGAGCCGATCCCACGCCGGGGACGTCGCGCCCGGCTGCGACCGGACCGCCAGCTGGGCAATGGTCGCATCGTGGTCCGGGACGACGGTCGTCGCATTGTCCCTGCGCGCGAACCACTCTCGCGTCCGCGCCGCCAGCTCGGGCAGGCGCGGGTCCGCCGGGGAACAATCGTAGACCGCGTCGTAGTCGAGATAGATGGCGCGGAATTCGGCATCGTCGAGCAGTGTGCGCTTTTCGGCGATCCATGCGGCGGCCGCCGTGGGTGAGGCGGTCTGCATGAGGATCCAACCATCGCGTTCGAGTTGGATCTGGCGTTCGCTGACGCCGAGTTCGCGCAATTCATCGAGGTGGTCGGCGACGTCCGCGGACACATAGAGGCGGTCCCCGCCGCGCAGCTGGGTGAGTTGCTCCCGGGTTCGCCGCAGCTGCTCGATGCGTTGTTCGAGGTCGTGGTCGATCTCGGTGAGGGCCGCCGCGAGGGCGCCGGGGTCGGCGTCGAGCAGATCCTTGACGCGGGCCAGCGGCACCCCGGCGTGGGCCAGTGTTCTGATCTTGACCAGGTCGATGGCGTGCTGCGCGGTGTAGCGGCGGTAGCCGGAGGCGTCGCGGTCGGGTTCGGCGAGCAGGCCGCGCTGGTGATAGTGGCGCACGGCCTTGACGGTCACCCCCGCATAGTCCGCGAGCTGTCCGATCGTGAGCATAGGAGACATCCTTCCGCGCGCCGGGACGATCAGGAACGCCGGGTCAGGCGGCCGCCGGCATTGCGGAAGCGGGCGCGACCGTCGCGAATGTCGTGGTAGGAGACGAGCAGCAACCGCAGGTAACCGTCGAAGATCTCCGGCGGATAGCCCGCGGGGGCGAACAGGCCGGGCCGGACCGGGACGTAGCGTTGCGGCGGCGCCGAGGTCGCGCCACCGGCGAACGCGGTGAAGATGCGTTCCTGCGTCGCGTCGTCGGGTTCGTAGGTCACGCGCTCCTCGAGCTGCCCGGACCGGTAGGTGCCCGCATACGGGGTGAGGTCGACGTCGGTGTCGAATGCATCGACGAGCGTGGGGATTTCGATGCCGAGATGCTCGGTCAGCAGCCACCGCAGCAGCCGGTCGTGCAGCAGGATCGCTCCCGAGGTGTTGCCGAAGGCGGTGAAGACCAGGTCGTGTTCGGGGACGACGCACAGGATGGACACCCCGCCCGGCGACGCGCCCGACATCGCCATCACCGTGGTGGCGCCGAACGGGTATCGCACCCACCCCAGTCCCATCGGCGGGACGTTCGGGGTGTTCATATCGTGGGTCACTCGTTGCATCGTCGCGGTCGACTCCGCGGACAGGATCCGGGCGCCGGTCGGCGCGACGCCACCGGCGAGGTGCGTGCGTCCGAACGCCAGCAGGTCGGCGACCGTGCCGATCGGGGTGCCGCCGGCCGGCCCCCAGGTGTCGGGAAGCATGAACATGCCGGTCGGCTCGACGCCCCCGGTTTCCGGATCGATGAAATGCCCGACCGCCGTGCTGCGCAGAATCGCTTGTCGCGCAGAGGTACTCGAGTTCGTCATGCCGACCGGTCCGAACAGCTCCCGCTGGAGCAGATCCGGATAGGACGTGCCGGTCACCACTTCGAGCAGTCGCCCGGCGACGATCATGCCGCCGTTGGAGTAGCTGAGCTGCTCGCCGGGTTCGAACAGCGTGGCACACCTCGCGAGGCCCTCGACGTAGTGTTTCAGGGCATCGCGGCCCTCCGCATCGGGGAAGAACAAGTCCGCATCGATGCCGTTGGTATGTGAGATCAAATGCCGGACAAGGATTTTGCCAGCGGCGCAAGGATCACCGAGCGCGAATTCGGGCAGGTAGTCCACCACCGGCGCATCGAGTGTCAGCAGCCCGCGTTCGACCTGCTGCAGCACGAGCGTGGTGGTGAGCACCTTGGTGACGGAACCGAAGAGAAAGCCGGTGTCGTCACGCATCGGAGCGCCGGTCGCGAGGTTCGCGGTCCCGTGCGAGACGACGACCTGCTCGCCCGCGTGACAGACCCCGGCGACGTAGCCGGGAACCTGGTCCGACTCACAGAAGGCGGCCACCTGCGGACGGATCCGGTCGGCGACGGTGTGCAGTGCGTTGTTGTTCATGCGAACCATCGTCGAACCCTGCCCCAGGGTCAAGGTCAAGCCGAAGACGGAACTTTTCCGTTCAGGGGATGTGGTAGACGCATCCGCCCATGCCGAGATAGTCACGGAACTGGCAGATCAGATTGCTCAGCGCATCGGCCGAACCCGAGGACGAACCCGTGCCGGTCGTCGCCGCGGATGCGGACGGTGCGGTGGCTGCGAGCGGCAGTGCCAGCGCGGCAGCGGTCAGGACGGTGACCGCGAATCGCTTGCTCATGGGAATTCTCCAATTCAATAGGTGTTAGGGCCGACTCCGGCCCTGGTAACACCTCGAAGCGTAGGAAGCCCTCGAACACCGAAACAGCCCCGAGTTTCCAGGTCTCGCGATCAGGGTGATTCGGGTCGCAGCGCGCGCCGGGCGGCCGGGATAACCTGGCCCGAAGGGAGGGCAGCATGATGATCGAATTCATTCCGGACAAGAGTCTGTACCCGTTCGAATCGCACTGGTTCGACTCGTCGGCCGGGCGCGTGCACTACATCGACGAAGGTTCCGGGCCGGCGATCCTGTTCTGCCACGGGTCTCCGACCTGGAGTTTTCTCTACCGCCACATCGTGACGGGGCTGCGGGATCGGTATCGATGTGTCGCGGTGGACTATCCGGGGTTCGGATTGTCCGAGCGGCCCTCCGGTTTCGGTTATACGGTCGCGGAGCACACCGCCGTGCTCGGCGAGTTGATCGATCATCTGCGGCTCGACGATTTCATCGTCATGGGACAGGATTGGGGCGGGCCCATCGGGTTGGGCGCGGCGGTGGCGCGTGCAGATCGGGTACGGGGAATCGTGTTGGGTAACACGGTGTTCTGGCCGATCGAAGCAATGGCGAACAAGGCGTTCAGCGCGATTATGAGCAGCCGTCCGATGCAGCGCCGGATACTCGAGCAGAATTTTCTCATCGAGCGCGTGCTGCTCTCGGAATTGGGCCGCACGCTCAGCGCGGCCGAAGCCGAGCACTATCGCGCGGTGCAGCCCTCCGTCGAGGCGCGGTGTGGGCTCGCGGTGATGCCCGGCGAAATTCGTGCTGCGGCCCCGCTGCTGGCGCAGCTTTCCCGAGATGTTCCCGCGCTCCTCGGAAACAAGCCGGCGCTGGCGGTGTGGGGGATGCGCGACATGGTGTTCCGGCCGAAAGCATGTCTGCCTCGCCTCCGAGCCGCTTTCGGCGATCTGGAAATCGTCGAATTGCCGGATGCTCGGCACTTCATCCAGGAACAGGCGCCGGATGCGATCGCGACGGCCATCGCGAATCGCTTCCGGTGAGGGGGCGCGTCCCAGGAAGACGCTGTTCACCATCGGATTGCCGACGCGCCGTCCGACACACCGCGCGGCGAACCGAACCGCACAAAGACCTGCATGGCTGTAGGTCGAACGGCTTATTGTGGACGCCGCCCAGCCCGGCGATAATCGGTAGCCGTTCTGCGGCAAGTCGGCCGACCACTCGAACCTGATGAGACCGTGAGGGTTTCGGAAAGCGTGCGATGAACAGGCGTGCACTTCTTTCACCGTTCGTCACGATGTCGATCTGCTTGCTGACGATGGGCGTTGTCGGGTGCGGTGGTTCGGCCGGCGAGACGGTCGGCGACGGCCAGCCAGTATCCGATGGTCGGAGCGTCGGGACGATTTCGCCCGCAAGCACTTCGGTTGCGTTGTCCAATATGGCCGTGCCCGGCACAGCGGTGGCCGATGCCCGCACGTACTTCGCCAACTCCGGCGGGATCGACGGCTATTACTTCACCACTCCGACCGGCCGGTGGCATTGCGCGATCATCGTCGGCGGTGAACCGCACATGGCCGGGTGTCAGCCCTCGACGAACACCGGAGCGGGGATCGGGGTGAAAGGTGCTCCGACGGTCGAGAGCAACTACTCCCACAAGCAGGTTCCGCCCGACACGATTCTGATCGAGCGGGGCGGCGAACCACGTTTCGCCGTGCTGAGGCAAGCGGTGTTCCGGCTGGCATCCGGGCAGGCAAAAGTCCTGCCCTACAACACATCCCTGTCGGCCGACGGCTTCACCTGTACGGCCCGAGATTCCGGTGTGTCGTGCGCAGACGATGCCTCCCGAAAGGGCTTCACCTTCTCCACCGAAGGCTTCTCGATGAATTGACGCGAACCGGTTCAGTCCTCGGCGACGAAGCCGCGCAACGCGACCACCTGCCGGCCGTCGACCTCCAGCTCCGCGATACCCCGTTCGGCCGGGGTGCGCACGCTGACGGTCACGAACCGGCCCGCCGCGATCGTTTTGCCGACCTCGAGCCCGCGTACCCGCTTCACGAATTCGGCGTGCCCCACATCGGAACCGGTCGGCCATTCCACCACCGCGCGCGGGCTGAGTACCGCGCGCACACCGGCGACATCGCCGCGACCGGCCGCTTCCAGCAACCCGGTGGCGGCCCGCTTTCCCGCCGCGCCGACGCGGACGAAACCGCGGGTGAAGCCCAATGCACCGCCGACGCCTTGGTTTCCGAGCAGCTGCGGGGCGAGTTTCGCGGCCGCGCCGAGCCCGCGACCGCCGGCGGCCAGGAGTTGACCGACCATGACCGATAGCTCCCAGTGGGCGTAGAGGCGGCCGATCTTCCATTCGCCGCCGACCTCGGTCAGGTCGTAGCGCAGGTGCATCGGCACGTGCAGCGTCACACCGGTGGACATGGTGGTCGCGAGGGCGAGGTCGCGAAAGACCGTGGTACCGCGCACGACGTCGTGGTCGACGTGGAAGACGATGTCGTTGGGACCGATGAAGGTGTCGTAGAACCGTTCGATCGCCGCGCGGCCGGTGTGCGGGCGCGAGCCGACCGGATCCTCGACCCGGCCGTCGGGTGCGAACAGATCCACCCAGGCCGCGCGATCGTGCACCGCGACCGCCTGCGGGGATCGTTCCACCGTGGCGAGCAGCTCCGCCGCCGACGCATTCGCGGACATCGTTCCTCCAGACTCTCGACTCCCTCCAATCTATAACCTGTTCCAGTTTTGCACGGACTAACCAGCGAACCACCGGCAAGTGCGCGTGACGGATCTCGCGATGATCACGTCCTGGCCCGGGCGTACGGTGACCGGTATGCAGGTCGGGCAACCCAGCACAACCGCGATGGCCACCGCGCAGGCACGGGCCTATCACCAACTCGCCGACGAACCACGGATCTTCACCGATCCACTGGCGGTGCGACTCGTGGGCGAGGACGCGGCCCGCAACAATCCGTTCGACAAGGGCGTGGATCCCGAACTGGCCCGGCGGCGCCGGCTGTTCCTGGCCACGCGCAGTCGCTTCGCCGACGACACCGTCGCGGAGGCCGTCGCCGACGGGACCCGCCAGGTGGTCGTGCTCGGTGCGGGCATGGACACCGCCGCCTACCGCAATCCCCATCCGGATGTGCGCTTCTTCGAAGTCGACCATCCCGACACCCAGGCGTGGAAGCGAAATCGCCTGGCGGAAGCGGGAATCGAGGTGCCGGACTCGATGACGTTCGCCCCGGTGGACTTCCACCGCGACAACCTCGCCGACGCGCTGGCACAGGCCGGACTGGATCGCGCCCGCAGCGCGGTGTACGTCTGGCTCGGCGTGGTGGTCTACCTCGAACACGCGGCCATCGCCGAGACGTTGCGCTATATCGCCGGCCAGGGCGGCGGTGCGGTCGTGGTGTTCGACTACTCCTACCCGCCCGACGAGGGGCAGCAGGCACGCGGGAAACGCGTTGCGGCCGTAGGCGAACCGTGGATCAGCTTCTTCACCGAGGAGCAGATGCGGAGCGAACTGGAGTCGGCCGGATTCACCGACATCGAGGATCACCCGGGGATCGCATTGGTTCGGTCCTACGCCGACCTCCCCGGCACCGGACCGGCACTGTCGGGCCCGCATCTCATTCGCGCGCGGACCTGATCCGAGCTCACGCACCGCCGTCCCCGGAACAATCACCGGCAGACGACGGTTGCCCCGAGAGAAACACGACTGCGAACTCGGGAGGTGCGATGCTGGCGATCGGATTCGAGAAGCCGGGTGGTCCGGAGGTACTGCGACCGGTCGAGGTGCCCGAACCGCACGCCGGCGCGGGTGAGGTGCGGATCCGGGTGGCCGCGGCGGCCGTGAACCCCTCCGACACCGTGACCCGGTCCGGCATGGCCCACGATCGCTACCGCGAGGTGACGCCGCCGTACGTTCCGGGATGGGACGCCGCGGGAATCGTCGACGAGGCCGACCCCGAGACCGGCTGGCACAGTGGCGACCGGGTCGTCGCGATCACATTGCCGGTGCTCGCCGGTGGCGGCGCCTATGCCGAAAAGATCGTGGTACCCGCGACGCAGGTGGCGAGCCTGCCCGAGGGAAGCGACTTCGTCTCCGCCGCAACGCTTCCGATGAACGGTCTCACCGCCTGGTTCGCCTTGGACGCGCTCGACCCGCGAGCGGGTCGCACGATCGCGGTGACCGGGGCAGCGGGCGCGGTCGGCGGGTACGTGATCCAGCTGGCGAAAACGCGCGGCTACACCGTGATCGCCGACGCGAAACCGGCCGATGAGCAGCTGGTCCGCGACTTCGGCGCCGACGTCGTCCTGCCGCGCGGCGACGACCTCGCCTCGCGCATCCGGGCGCACGCTCCCAACGGGGTCGACGCGCTGATCGACACCGCGCTGCAAGGCGATGCGGTACTCTCGGCGGTACGCGACGGCGGCGCGTTCGTCATCCTGCGGCCCGCGGCCCTGGGCGGCGGGGCCACACCGGAGCGCGGTATCTCGGTCCACCTCGTGATGGTCGGCGATCACCTGGACGAACCCCATGCGCTCAGCGAATTGAGCCGCCTCGCCTCCGAGGGCGCGCTGACCCTGCGGGTGGCCCGAACCTTCCCCGCCGAACAAGCCGAGCACGCTCACGAACTACTCGAAGCGGGCGGCGTCCGGGGTCGCATCGTCCTCGAATTCTGAAGGGCGCGTTATTCCTTCCGGGGCGGCAGGGGCGGCAGCTCGAGGTTGTCGCGGAAGGTCTCGCCCACGTGGTCCGAGCCGACGATGCCGCGGCGGCGAAGTTCGGGGAGCAGGCCCGCGAGCAGGAAGTCGCGGTTGCGCGGGTCGTCGAGCCCGCCGAGGCCGATCACGTCCAGAACGCCGGCGTCGTAGCGTTCCTGGATCGCGTCGGCGAGTTGACCGGGTGTGCCGGCCGCTGCCCAGTGGCCGGTGTCCTTGGCGGCGATGATCAACTCGCGCAGCGTTTTTCCGGATCGAGCCAGGGCGGTGAAGATCTCCACGCGGCCGCGACGCCGATTCACCGCGTGCGCATCGGGCAGCAGCGAGTCCGGGATCGGCCGGATCATTTCGGGCCGATCGGGAATTACGTTGCGAGCCAAGTTGTTTCATGGCGTCGCGCAAGAGCCGTTCACACCCGGCGAGCGATGTCGGCCGTCGCAGACCGGGTCACGGTGCCGAGGGTCGCGGCGCCGGGCCGGGCGGAAGTTCCGGGCCCACCGCCGTGAGACTGCCCGGCCGACGCCCCTTCCCCCAGCCGATCTCGCGCCGGTACGCGCCGATGTGCTCCCGCGGCAGCTCGTGTCGCGACGGCAGCGGCGTGGACTGCGGGTCCACGTACAGTGCGTCGGTCGGGCAGTACGCCTCACACATGAAGCACGTCTGGCAGTCCGATTGCCGTGCGATGACGGGGATTCCGTCGCTGCCACGATCGAAGACGTTCGTCGGGCAGACGTCGACGCATTTGTCGCAGGCAATGCAGGCCTGGGCGTGAACCAGTTCGATCATCAGGCCACCGCCGCGACCGCGGATACGTCGGCCGACCGCAACGCCGCCGCCACCGTCCACACCTCGTCGAGGCCGCCGCTGAGGATGTGGTGGTGCTGCGCGGGATCCAGCGCCGGATGGTCGGCCCACTTGCTCATGCCGCGAGATTCCGTGCGTGCCAACGCCGATCGGTACATGAGCCGCCCGACCGCGGTGATCGCGGCGGCCTGGCGCGCCCGCACCCGCTCGGCGCCGGTGGCCCGCAGCCCCGCGGCCGCCTCCGCCCACACGGCGTCCAGGGCGGCCAGTGCCGGACGGACCCGATCGCCGTGGCGCAGATAGTTCTTCTCGACCGGCAGCAGTTCGGCGCGTGCCGCGGCGAGCACCTCGTCCGCACCGATGCGTCCGGAACCCGTGGGCCGCAACCCGGTTCGCCCTGCGCGGGTCAGACCGTCCGGACGGCCACCTCGCTGTGCGAAACGCGCCGCACCCCGCCCGGCCCAGCTGCCCGACGACATCGCCCATGCCGCATTGTGACTGCCGCCCCCGGTGAATCCGCCACAGATGCGTTCGCGGGTGGCCGCGTCGCCCGCGGCATACAGCCCTCTCACCGAGGTCGCGCACTCGTCGCCGACCACCTCGATCCCGCCGGTCCCCCGTACCGTTCCCTCGGCCAGCAGATCCACCTCGAAACGCTGGGTGAACGGGTCGATCCCGCGGCGGTCGAATTGGAGGAAAAAGTTCGGCTGTCCGCGCCGCATCTGCTCCCGCGTGGTTGGGTCCGCTCGATCCAGTTGCGCGAATACCGTCTCCTGCAACAGAGTTCGCGCGATGACCGACCGTCCCTGCACCGATCCGGCGCCCTCCAGAATGCTGCCGTCCTCGTGGAAGAAGGTGGCGTATCGGTAATAGGCGGTCTTGGTGACGGTCGCGCCCTTCGCGGCGATGCCGTAGGCGTTGGAGAACTCCATCCCGGAGAATCGTGCGCCCACCTCCGCGGCCATCAGCGCGCCGTCACCGGTGTCGACGTTGGTGCCCAGCGCGCGCGAGAGGAAGGCGCAGCCGCCGGTGGCCAGGACCACCGCGCCGGCGTGCACGCGGTAGTCCCGATGCTCGCGCAGCAGGTAACCCGCCGCGCCGCGGACCGTGCCTTCCCGGTCGACCAGTAGTTCCAGGGCCGGGGCGTGGTCGACGATCCGCACGCCCAGCCGCCGCACCCAGGCCCGCATGCGGCGCATGTATTCCGGGCCCTGCACGCCGGTGCGAATCGGGTTGCCGGTGTGCGGGTCGACCGGGAACGGGTACCTGCCTTCCTCGCCCAACCGATGCATATTCGCGTAGGTCTGATCGAGCACGCGGTCCATCCAGTGGTGGTCGGCGAGGAAGCCGCCCAATTCCTCGCGACTGGCCTTGGCCGCCGCCCGGGCCGCCGGATCCGGCGCCACGTACCAGACACCGGTCCCCGCGGGTGCGGTCGCGCCGCTGGTGCCGCAGTACCCCTTGTCGACCAGCACCACCTCGGCTCCCGCCTCACGGGCGTGGATCGCGGCCCAGCAGGCGGCCGGTCCGCCGCCGATCACCAGCACATCGGCATCGATCTGCCATGCCTCGCTCATCGTCGTACTCCTTCGAAAACGGGGCCGAAACCGTTGCCGACACATGCCCGACAGAAATCCTCGCCGGTGCCCCGGCCACGGAGAATCCTTACGATCAGCAGGATTCTGTGGAGCGGCCGCGGACGTCGGCCGAGTTCGAATCACGCGTCGCACAAACCGTTTACGCGACCGCAGGCGTTTGGTTGACTGCCGTCGCCCGGTCCGGAGACCGGGATCATCGCGACTATCGGACGGGTGTGCTCGTATGAGTGAACGGCAACTGCATCTGAACGCCTTCATCTATCCCGCGGGCCATCACGAGGCCGCGTGGCGGCATCCCGACAGCCGCCCCGATCGCATCTACGACGTGACCTACTACCAGGAGATCGGCCGCACCGCCGAGGCCGCCACGCTCGATGCGGTGTTCTTTGCCGACGGGCCCGCGCTGCGTACCGACGTGCGCTACAACGCCGCGCCCGGCCTGGAACCGATCACGCTGCTCACCGCGATCGCCTCGGCCACCACCCACCTGGGCCTGATCGCGACCGCGTCGACGACGTATTACGAGCCCTACAATCTGGCGCGGCTGTTCTCCTCGCTCGATCACATCTCGGGCGGGCGCGCCGGATGGAATATCGTCACCACCGGAACCGATCTCGCCGCCGCCAATTTCGGCCTGGACCGCCACCCCGATCACACCGAACGTTACGCGCGGGCACGCGAATTCGTCGACGCGGTCGTCGGATTGTGGAACAGCTGGGACGACGACGCGGTGCTGCTCGACCGGGCCGCCGGCATCTACGCCGATCCCGGCAAGATCCATCGCATCGATTTCCGCGGCGACTATCTGCGCGTACGCGGACCCTTCAACGCCGCGCGCACTCCGCAGGGCCATCCGGTGCTGGTGCAGGCCGGCGCCTCCAACGACGGACGAGCCTTCGCGGCCCGCTACGCCGAGGCCATTTTCACCGCCCACCAGCGGCTCGAGGACGCCCAGACGTTCTACGCCGACATCAAACGCCGGGCGCGCGAGTTCGGCCGCGACCCCGAGCATGTGAAGATCCTGCCGGGTATCAGCCCGTTCATCGCCGATACCGAAGCGCAGGCGAAACAGCTGCAACGCGAATTCAACGAGCTGACCGTGCCCGAATACGGCCTCGGGCAGTTGGAAAGCCTGGCCGGGCAATCGCTGCGGAATCTGGCTCTCGACGAACCGGTGCCCGTCGAATTGTTCGCCGGCGCGGGCGATGTCACCGACAACGCGGCCAGCCGCCAGCAGGTGATCGCGGGCATCGTCACCCGCGATCGGCCCACACTGCGCGGACTGTTGCACCGGCTCGCGGGCGCACGCGGGCACCGCGTCTTCGCGGGCACGCCCGAACAGGTCGCCGACACCATCGAGGACTGGTTCCGCCACGGCGCCGCCGACGGATTCAACGTCATGCCGCCCTACTATCCGGGCGGACTCGAGGTGTTCACCGGCACGGTGGTGCCGATTCTGCGCAGCCGCGGGCTGTTTCGCACCGAATACACCGGCACTACGCTGCGCGACCACTTCGGGCTGCCGCGCCCCGGATCGCCCGCGGCGAACTGACGCCGAAACCGTTGCACTGCTTCGTTTTCAGCGTGTCGGGCATTCGTTCGGCGCGGGCAGGCCGCGCAGTCGCTGGTCGAGCCAGTCGATCGCGCCCGGGAATCCGGCCATCAGGGTGATGGAATGCTCGCCCAGCACGTTGCGGAATACGGCGGGCACGCCACGAGCGCACTGCGCGCGGAACAGATCGGTCGACTCGACCTCGGGAATCCAGATGTCGAGTATGCCGTGGTAGATGTACAGCGGCGCAGCGGATTTCCGGTCGCGCACGTCGGTGGCGGCGAACAGGGCGCGGGCCGCGTCGGTGTCGAGCGGATGGGCGGTGTCGGTCGCCAGCTCGATCGGCACACCGGTCACGCCGAGCGGTCCGTTGCTGTCGCCGCAGGTGTCCTTCACCGGGGAGGTGGCCAGCCACTCCCCCAGATGGTTCAGCTGATCCAGCAGTTCCGGATGCTCACGAGCGAAGGCCAGCGCGACGACCATCAGAATGCCCGACGCGATATTGCCGTTGAAGTGACGGGCCACCTCGCTGTAGTCGGTCGCCAGGCCGCCGACCGACACTCCGACGATCGACCCCGCCAACTCGGGCGCGTACTCGCCGAGCAGCATATCCGCCGCATAGGCCGCGATCGCGCCGCCGGAGTAACCGCCGATCGCGAACTTGCTGTCCCCCAGCGTCTTCGGTTCGACCGTCCGCACCGCGCGCATCGCGTCGAGGATCACGTGACCCGCGACATGCGGTTCGGCATAGGCCATCCACGGACCCTCGTGGTCGGGAACGAGCACTCCGTAGCCGTGCGAGAGGGCCCACCACGTGGTCGGCGGGAAGAGATCACCCGCACTGAATTTGGGATGCAATCCGTGCGCCAGGGCATACCCGGGGGTGCAGCGCAGGCCGAGCGAATTGATCGGGATGGCGTTCACCAGCAGCGGTCGCTGTCCGGGACCGGTCCAGTTCGCGGCGGGAATCAGCAGGGTCGCTGTGCCGAACGAGGGCGCACCGGTCGCGCCGGTGGAGCGGAATTTCAGCTGCAGTGCGCGGGCGATCGGCACCACGGCCAGCGGCGCGGCCGTGGCCGTCACATCGCGCACCTCGATCGGATCGCCGGGACGCATGGCGTCGAGTCCGGCCGGCCACTGATCGAACAGCGGATCGCCGGCCGGCGGCGACAACACCGCCCGCCACAGTGCGGCGAGTTCGGGCCGCAGCTGGGCATTGGGCGGCGACGGCGCGGGTGGCAGGTTCGGCGCCGGAATCGAACGATCGATCCACTGCTGCCATTCGGTCGAGTCCGTGGGCGCGGGGCCGTCGTCCGCGCGACTCGCCGGCAGGCGAACCGTCATCGACACCAGCAGGGCACATGCCGCGAGCACGACGAGCAGCAGCGTCCGGGCTCGTTTCACAGCAACCTCCACAACAGATCGACCAGCCCCGTTCCGGGGCGGTAGTGACTGGAGCCGAGATCGGGTTCGAGATACCCGCTGGGCACCACGATATCCCCAGCTGACGGCACCTGCGCGCAACTCACCGACGTGCCGCCGACAGCGTCGGCCACGACGATGCCGGCGGCGAGTACGACCGCCTGGACAATCCGCCGGAAAGGTCTCCGTCTCACGCCGAAAATCACTGTGCCCCTTTATGAACGACCGCCCCGACGCACGCACACCATACGGTCGGCCGCGACGGCGCAGCGCGCCTCCGGACGCGGTCGTTGAGAACTCACGAAACCGGGCCGTCGATACCGGTGCCCGGCACAACGATTCGAGAAGCGAAAAGGTCGCGTTTCATCAAATGTGCATGATGCACCCCATATGTATTATGCAAACGTCGGCTCGTGACATTCGAGGAGTAGGGCGTGGAGAAAGCACAAACCGCCGGGCGTTCCGGCGCGATACTGGCGGTGCTGGCATTCGCCGGCATCGTCGTCTCGCTGACGCAGACGGTGGTCGTGCCGTTACTCGGCCAGCTGCCGCAGATCCTGCACACCAGCCCGGCCAATGCGACCTGGGTGGTCACCGTGAGCCTGCTGGCCTCCGCGGTCACCACACCGGTGTCGGGACGGCTGGGCGACCTCTACGGCAAACGCCTGGTGCTGCTCGGCTCCACCGTGCCGCTGCTGATTGGGTCGGTGATCTGCGCGGTGTCCTCCTCGCTGTGGCCGATGATCGTCGGGCGCGGCCTGCAGGGTATGAGCGCCGGCATCGTGCCCGTCGGTATCGCCGCGCTGCGCGATCTGCTGCCGCGCGAGCGCCTCGGATCGGGTATCGCGCTCATCAGCTCCTCACTCGGTATCGGCGGCGCGCTGGGTCTGCCGATGGCGGCCGCGGTCATCCAGTACTCCGACTGGCGAGTGCTGTTCTGGACGATGGCCGCGCTCGCGGCGGTGATCGGCGTCCTGATCTTCACCCTGATCCCCGCCGCCCCACCGAGTTCCGCCACGACCGGACGGTTCGACGTGCTCGGCGCCCTCGGCCTCGGCGTGGGCCTGGTGTGTTTGCTGCTCGCGGTGTCCAAGGGGTCGAGCTGGGGCTGGGGCAGCGGCCTGACCATCGGCTTGTTCGTCGCCGCCGTCGTCGTCCTGCTGCTGTGGGGCTGGTGGGAGCTGGCCGCGCGCAACCCCCTCGTCGACCTCCGGGTCACCGCGCGGCCGCAGGTGCTGCTGACCAATGCGTCCTCGATGGTCGTCGGCATGGCTATGTACGCCCAGTCGCTGGTGGTGCCGCAGCTGCTGCAGCTGCCCAAGGCCACCGGATACGGCCTCGGGCAATCGATGATGGCCATGGGCCTGTGGATGGCACCGGCCGGACTCATGATGATGCTGGTCTCCCCCATCGGCGCCAAACTCTCCGCCCGCAGCGGGCCCAAGATCACCCTGATCGTCGGCTGCGTCATCATCGCCGCCGGATACGGGTCCTCGATGGCGTTGATGGGCAGCGCCTGGGGCCTGCTGATCGTGACGCTGATCATCAACACCGGCGTGGGATTCGCCTACGGCGCCATGCCGGCCCTGGTGATGGCCGCGGTACCGCAGTCGGAAACGGCCGCCGCCAACAGCTTCAACACGCTGGTGCGCGCGATCGGCACCTCGGTCGCTGCGGCCGTAGTCGGCGCGGTCCTGGCGCAGATGACGATCTCGCTCGGCGGGCATGCCGTCGCCAGCGAAAACGGATTCCGGGTCTCACTGCTGATCGGATGCGGTGTGGCCGTGGCCGGCGCACTGGTGGCGATGTTCATTCCGGGGCACCGGACGGCCGCGATCGCCGCCACCGCCGCCGTGGATATGGATGCCGAGCACAGCTCGCACCCGGCCGCGCACGTCGACGAGCCCGCGTCCGCGATCGGCGCGAACGCGGTGCAGCGCAACGACATCGGGCAGACCCTGCGCGAACCGGCGGTGTCCGGACCGGTCGCCTACGGTCGCGTCCACGACTCCCGCGGTGTGGCGCTGCCGAATGCGGTCCTGACCCTGATCTCGATGTCCGGCCGCCAGATCGGCCGGTCGCTGACGGATGCCGCGGGCTACTTCGAACTCACCGCCCCCGAACCCGGCTCCTTTGTATTGATCGCCTCGATCGACGGCCGCCGTCCGGACGCCTCCACCGTGCAGCTCGCGCACCATCCGGTGCCGTGCGATGTGGTGCTCACCGCGATGGCCGGACTGACCGGCACCGTCTCGCGCGATGACGACGGCACCGCCATTCCGGGTGCCCGGGTGTCGGCCCTCGACGCGCGCGGTGAGGTACTCGCCTCCGCGGCCACCGCCGACGACGGCGCGTTCGGCCTCGCGGAACTGCCCGAAGGCGATTTCACGATCGCGGTGAGCGCCAACGGCTTTCACCCGGCCGCCCTCCCGGTGCGAGCCGGTGGCAGCGAGACGCCGCGCCTCGACGTGTCGCTGCGCCCCTGCGCCCGCCTGCACGGCGTGGTGCGCGGACGCGACGGCCGCCCCCTGCCCGACGCCCTGGTCACCCTCACCGACTGGGACGGCACCGTGGTCGACACCATGGTCACCGGCCCCGACGGCGCCTACACCTTCGCCGACCTGCACGACGGCACCTACACGGTGGTGGCGAGCGGTTACGCACCCGTGCACACTCCCGTGGTGGTCGGCGCCGACACCGAGGAGCTGAACGTCGAACTGGGGCACGGCAATTCGAGCGAACACGGATCCGCCGACCAGCTGGCAAGCCGGTATTCGGGCAATTAGTTCCCGTCCCCCGTTCTGTCGAACGGCCTCGGGCACGCGTCAGGGAAGAGTCGCGGTTCCACCGGGCACCGACCAGCTGGCCAGCATGCGCAGCGCCTGCTGCGACGGGCTGCCCGGCTCGGTCGTGTACAGGTACAGCGTCTGGTCGGAATCGCCAGGGAGCGTGAGAGTTTCGTACTCCACCGTGAGCTCGCCCGTCACCGGGTGACGCAGCCGCTTGGAGCCGTGCGTCCGCTGCAGCACCTGGTGCTCGGCCCACCATTGCCGAAATTCACCGGCGGCGGCGCTCAGCTCCTCGACCAGGGCGAGCCCGGCGCGATCCTCGGGGTTGTTGCCGACATCGAGGCGCAGGCTCTCGACCGCCGCACGGGCCTGCGTTTCCCAGTCGAGGAACAGCTCGCGCGGCTCGCTGCCCAGAAACATCCAGCGCACGTAGTTGCGCTCCCTGGCGGGCAGGGCGGCGAAGTCGGTGAACAGGGCGTGCGCCATCCAGTTGCTCGCCAGCACGTCGGCGCGGCGGCCGAGGACGAGGGCGGGCACCGCGCCGAGGGAGTCGAGCAGCTGGTACAGGCCGGGGCGAACGCGCTGCACCGGCACACTGCGCCGGGCGATACCGCTCGGACGGCCGATCAGCTGCCCGAGGTATTCGCGCCCCGCGGCGTCGAGGTCGAGCGCGCGGGCGATGGCGTCCACCACGCCGACCGACGGTGTGATCCGCCGGCCCTGTTCGAGCCGGGTGTAGTAGTCGGCGGACACGCCCGCGAGCCGCGCGACCTCCTCGCGGCGCAAGCCGGGGACCCGGCGCACGCGGTTGTCGGCGAGGAGCCCGGCGCGGGCGGGATCGATCTGGGCGCGGGCGCGGCGCAGGAAGTCGGCCAGCTCCCGATTGGGCTCGCTCATACGTCCAGTGTCGCCGGAACCCGCCCGCGCTGCCTGGGTCGCCGCGTCCTACGTTCCGCCGTCCCAGGCCGAAGCGGGCCGGTTATACCGCCTCGACCAGCGGATACGGCGGCCAGACTGGGATCACCGGACCTCGGAGGGAGGTCCGCGAAACCCGAAGGAACGCAACGATGACCGCACCCGCAACCTGGTTCGTGACCGGCGCCTCCCGCGGCCTGGGCCTGGAACTGGTGAAGCAGTTGCTCGCCCGCGGCGAGAACGTCGCCGCCACCACCCGCTCGGCCGAGCGGCTGCTCGCCGCACTCGACGGCATCGACATCGCCCGACTGCTCCCGCTCACCGTCGACCTCGCCGACGAGAGCCAGGTGAGCGCCGCCGGGCGGCACACGCTGGACCGCTTCGGCAGTGTCGATGTCGTGGTGAACAATGCCGGCTACGGCTACCTCTCCGCAGTCGAGGAGGTGTCCGACGCCGACGCCCGGCGCATGTTCGACATCCAGGTCTTCGGCGTCTGGAACGTGCTGCGGGCACTGCTGCCGCACCTGCGCACCCGCGCTCGGGGACACGTCGTGAACATCTCCTCGGTGCTGGGCATCACCACGGTGCCGGGCTGGGGCCTCTATTCGGCCGGCAAGTTCGCGCTGGAGGGACTGACCGAAGCCCTGGCGGGCGAGGTCGCCGAGCACGGCATCCGGGTCACTCTGGTGGAGCCGGGCTACTTCCGTACCGATTTCCTCACCACCGATTCGCTGGCCCTGCCCGCTGCCACCACCGACGGCTACGAGTCCATCCGACGGATGACCAGCGAGCACCTCGCGATGCAGGGCACCCAGCTCGGTGATCCGGTGCGCGGCGCAGCCGCGATCCTCGCGCTCGTCGACCGCGGCGACGGACCGCTGCGGCAACTGCTCGGCTCCGATGCCCGCGCCTACGCGACAGCGAAGGTGGAGGCGCTGCGCGCGGATATCGAAGCAGGCGCGGAGCTGGCGCTCAGCACCGATACCCGATAGTCGGACCCCTAAGCTGCGCAGCGCGGTGTGCAGCCGGGCCGTGGCGACGGCTCGGCGGCCGTCGCCGGTGGGTAGCAATTCCAGTGCGCGCTCGTGGATTTCGATATCGTCCGGCATGCGTTCGCCCAACGCCAGCGCATGGCCGGCATCGCCACCGGCCACGACCGCCGTGCGGACAGCGACATCGAGATGTTCCCGCCATTCCACGATGCCGGGCGTCTCCGAATCCGGAAGCAGCGGACCGCGATACAGCCGCAGCGCCGCATCGGTATCTCCGGCGTCCAGCGCGGTGAGCAGATCGGCCGCGTCGCAGCGGATCGGCGCGGTCAGCCGGTAGACGCGGTTGGCGATGGCCGCGTCGGTGGCGCGGCGCAGATGTGAGACGTCGGCCTCGAGGGTGCTCGACACACCACTGGGCGGTCGCCGTAGATCGCGTAGTGCAGGCGTTCCGGGGTGAAGCCGCCGGGTTCGAGGGCGAGCAAGGTGAGGATTTCGATCTGCCTGGGGCGCAGGCGAATCGGAGTGCCGTCCCGGGTGGCGCGTGCGGCGCCGAGACAGCTCAGCCGCAGGCCGGTCGCGGGCGGGGCGAGGGTGCGCAGACGATTCTCGATCGCGGTCACCAGCGATTGCACGGTCGCCATCGCCAGCGGATGGGTGCGATCCCAAGCCGAGGACAGATCCAGGGAACCGAGCCGGCGGCCGTCGGCGCCGTGCACGGGTGCGCAATAGCAGACCCAGCCGTGCAGTGCGGCCACCAGATGTTCGGCGGAGAATACGCGGTGGGGCGCCGGGGCTGGGCCTGTGCATCGCCGAACCGCTGGCCGAGGGCTGGCTGCTGCGTCCCACGACCGGCGACATCCGCATCCGCATGACCCTCGACCTGTCCGGCGCACCGGTGGTCCACAGCACCGGCGGCGAATCCGATTGGTACACCCCCCTTTCCCAGCGGCACGCGGAGATCCTGCTGCTCCTGCACCGGCACGGCCGCCGCGGCATGTCGGTCACCGAACTCAGCACGGCGGTCCACGGCGACCCCGACCACGCGGTGGCGATCCGCGCGGAACTGTCGCGGCTGCGCCGCATTCTCGGTTCGGTGATCGAAAGCCGGCCCTACCGGATCTCGGCGGCGGTGGAATTCACTCTCGAACTGGGCGATTGCGACACGCTCGCCGACTACGCGGTCCTCCGCGAGGCGAATGCGCCGCCCGAAAATGACGAGTTTCGGAGGCGCCCCCACGGGTAAGGTCCGAGTATGCGCAGGACGCACTCGTCCGCGGCTGCCGATCACCGCGCGGGCCCGGCTGCCGGGGTGAGAGCACTCGAATGCGATTCGCCATGAGTACCGTTCCGCCCATCTGCTGGGAGCCGACGGAAATCGATCGCTGTGTGGTGCTCGACCCCGATATCACGCTCGACGCGGTGACGTACCGCCGATTCACCGACGACCTCGTGAAGTTCGTCGTCGAACAGCCCCGCGCGGTCATCGTCCGCGTCGACCGCATGACCATCGCCACCGAAACCGCCCTCACCGCGTTCACCAGCGCCCGGCTGCGCACCGCGAACTGGCCGGGCGTGCCGATTCTCCTCGTCGCCGAGGACACCGAACTACGCCGCCGGCTCGGACGCAGCGCGATCCGCCGGTTCCTCGCGGTGCAGCCGAGCGTCGCCGCCGCCGTCGCCGCCTCGGGCGAACCGCCGATCCGCCGCCGGGCCGCCATGACCATGACGCTCTCCCCGGTCACCGGGCATCGAGCGCGCCGGCTCATCGACGACATCTGCGCCGAATGGGACATCGCCGAGATCAGCGAGGCCGCGCAGATCATCGCCACCGAATTCATCGACAACGCCGATCTGCACGGCCACTTCACCGGCGTGCCCGATATCGACGTGCGGCTGGAATATCGCGAAGATCTGTTCACCATCGCGGTCGCCGACCCCGACCCCCGCGAAGCGGTGCTCCGCGAACCGGGACCAGGTTCCGTCGGGCGCCGACTGCACGGCCTGCACATCGTGGCGGAGCTGGCCTCGGCCTGGGGATGCGCGCCGCGGTGGCCGACCGGCAAGGTGGTGTGGGCGACGCTGGCGACCGCGCGGAACCGGCAGGTCAGCTGACCGCTGCCTCGGGTTCCACTGGCTCCATGAGCAATATCGCGCCCGACGGTTTACCGTTGCGGTCGCTCAGCGATGTGCAGACCACCCGGATCACGACCGCCCGGCCACGCCGGTTGACACTGTCGAGACGAACCTCGCGCTCATAGGCCGGATCGGACAGCGCGGGCCGTACCACCGGCCGCAATTCCGCGACCGGGAGGCCGATATCGAGATTGAGCAGATGCTCTCCCTCGGCCTCGTCGGGCCGCAGGCCCCACAGATCCTCCGCGCCCGCATTCCAGACCACAATCCGCATCGACGTATCGACCACCGCGACACCCGCGTGCCAGGAACTCATGATCGAGGCGAAGAATTCGTTCACGTCGTCGAGTTCGGTACTGCGCTCGCGCAATTCGGTATTGATCGTCTGCAGTTCGTCGTTGGTCGACTGCAATTCCTCGTTCGTGGTCTCGAGCTCCTCGTTCGTGGACTGCAGTTCCTCGTTGGTCGTCTCGAGTTCCTCGACGGTCGACTGCAATTCCTCGTTCGTGGTCTCGAGCTCCTCGTTGGTCGACTGCAGTTCCTCGTAGGCCGATTCCCGTTGTTCGTTGGCATGATGCAGTTCGGACAGCAACCGGCGAGTCGCGCTCACATCGTGAAATACCAGCGAGATCCCGATCGCCACATCGTCGGCCAGCAGCGGCGAAACGTGCACTTCGAGTGCCAGCACCTCCCCGGGCCCACGCTGCCACTCGACATCCTTGACCCGCACCGCGCGGCGGTCCGCACGCACCTGATCGATATAGCCGCGCAATTCCAAAGGGCGATAGGACAATTCGAGGTCGCGCAGCGGCCGGCCCACATCCCGGTCCGACAGGCCGAACAGATGCTTGCCCTGATCGTTGGCCAATACGATCACATCGTCGCGGCCCAACACCACCTGCGCGACCGGCCCCGCGGAAAAGGCCAGGGCGCACAGGGATTCGATCTGCTCGGTGTCGCGGCGGTCGTGCACCAGGGTGCGCCCGAACACCGAGCCGACATCGACTCGCGCAGCCGGGACCTTGCGGAATATCCGTCGCTTGAGATCCACGGCGTCGAAGATCCGGCTGTGGCTCAGCAGCATCTCGGCCTTGCCCAGAAACAGCAAACCGCGCTGCGAGAGGGCGAAATGGAATTTGTCGAGCACCTTGGTCTGCGTCTCGGCGTTGAAATACATCAGCGTATTCCGGCACGCCAGCAGATCGATCCGGGAGATCGGCGCGTCCTGCACCAGATCGTTGCGGCCGAAAATCACCGAGCGCCGCAGATCCTTGCGGAATGCGTATCGCCCCGCGGCCGGCTCGAAATAGCGCTGGATCAGGTCCGCACCGAGCGGGCTGATCTCCTTCTCGGTGTAGGTGGCGTGCCGCGCGACGCTCAGGGCCTCCTCGTCCACATCGGTGGCATAGATCTTGACCCGCTGCCGGAATTCCTCGATGCCCATCGCCTCCGCGAGCACGATGGCCAGGCTGTAGGCCTCCTCGCCGGAGGCGCATCCGGCACACCAGACCCGGATCGGTTCCTCGGGGCCCCGCTCGCCCAACATGGTGGGAATGATGTCGGACTGCAGGTAGTCCCACGCGTCGGGATCGCGGAAGAATCCGGTGACGTTGATCAGGATGGTGTTGAACAGCGCAACGAATTCGTCCGCATTGGCCTGCAGCACATCCAGGTATTCGACATAGTCGCTCACCCCGAGCTGGGACATGCGCCGGTCCACGCGCCGCATGAGGCTGCTGCGTTTGTAGCCGGTGAAATCGAATCCGCGAGCTTCCTTCAGATACTGGAGGATCTCCTCGAATCCGCGGGCACTGCCGAGTGCCTTGTCCTCGTCCACCCGATCAACCTACCGCTGCCTCAGTTCGTGGAACGGTCGACGAGCAGCTTGCGCAGCGTTTCGATCGCGGCGGCCTGCTCGGCGCCCTGATCTCGATAGCGCTGGGCCAGCCGGTCGTCGCCGTGGCGGGTGGCATCGTCGGTCATCCGCTCGGCCAGCCGCTGTTTCTCCTCGAGGGCGCGCAGGGCCGTCCACAAGGCCTTGTCGACCTCGACCTTCTGCTGGATCAACAATGCCTCGGCGGTCCACGCGTGCCCGACCCGGCACCGGTAGCGGCCACTGTCCTCGAGCACATAGAGAACACCGTTGCAGTCCGGGCAGGTGAGTCCGGACGGCCGGGCCATCGCCGCTACGCCTTCGTTACCGGGTACGGCACCGGCATCGATACTCGCTTCCAGAACCTGAAGTTCGGACGCGTCCGGCGGATCGGGCGCCCGATGGCGAGTGCGGAGCCGATCGGCGACGGCCTTGCCCAGGTCCCGCGCCGGCAGCACCATATCGGCTGCGACGGAATCCAATACGCTCTGCGGCATACCGCGATACAACGCGTCGTGCGGCTCCTGCGCGGCCACCACACCGCCACGGTTGGCCACCAACGCGGCGCCGGCGGTTCCGTCGTCCAAGGTCCCGGAGAGCACGACACACGCCACTCGCGGCGCCCACGACATGGCCGCGGACCGGAACAGCGCGTCCACCCCCGGCCGATGGCCGTTCTCGGTGGGGCCTCGCGACAGATGCAGATGGGTCGACGTGACGACCAGATGGCGATCGGGAACCGCCACGTACACCACACCCGAACGCAGCGGCATGCCGTCGGCGGCCGCGACGGCCGGAAGCGGCCCGATCCGGTTGAGAATGGCCGGCAACGCGCTCGCGCCGTGCGGCGGCATGTGCAGGACGATCGCGACCGCGGCGTCGAGATCCTGCGGGAGCCCGCCGACGAATTCGCGCAGCGCCTCCACACCGCCGGCGGACGCACCGGCGACGATCAGATCCTGCGGTGGCCGCGCCGTCCCGGCCTCCGATTCGGGCCGGTCGCCGACCAGAGATTCGTCCATGAGCAGCGATCACTCGGCTTTCGGGCAGGCGGTCCGGACCGAGGGCCGGCTGCGCCCGCGAGACGAAACGGACGGGGTGGCCGAGGCCGGTCGCGGGGGTCCGACGGGCCCCACCGGCCCCAGCGCCTCCAGATCGGGCTGCGGGCCGGCCTGGGCGTCCGCGGCGCCGTCGAACAGCGGCCCCGGTTGCGGCTCCCCTTCGCTCGGAAACATCGCTCCTCCAAGCAGATTCGAATACGGCCCCGTTCGCCACGCTACCCCTGCGCCTGACGCGGACCCACCTTCCTTTGTAACAGAGAACCGGGTCCCGGATGGTCGCCCGAGCGGCTGTGCGAGCGCCTCGACGACGCCTGTTCACCGCATACCCGGCGGGTGCGAATCGAACCTTTTCCCACCGGCCGCGCCGGAATACCTCGCCGCCCGCGGGGTAGGGCGTCCAGTGACCGGCCCAGCGCCCGCCACGAACACCACATCCGACCCCGCTATCGAGGAGTGAACGTGAAAGCAGTTGTCTGGCACGGTGTCGGCGATATCCGTCTCGACGTCGTCGACGATCCGAAAATCCAAGAGCCCACCGACGCCATCGTGCAGATCACCTCGTCCGCGATCTGCGGTACCGATCTGCATCTGGTGCGCGGCACGATGCCCGGCATGGTGCCCGGCACCGTCCTCGGCCACGAGGCCGTCGGCACGGTCGTCGACACCGGTGCGGCGGTACGCGGATTCGCGCCGGGCGATCGCGTGGTCGTGTGCTCCACGGTGTCGTGCGGGCACTGTGCCTACTGCCGCAGCGGCTATACCGCCCAATGCGATACGGCCAATCCGAACGGCCCCCTGGCCGGCACCAGCTTCTTCGGCGGACCGGAGACCACGGGACCGGTCGACGGCCTGCAGGCCGAGTACGCACGCATCCCGTATGCGAACAACACCCTGGTCAAGGTGCCCGAGGGCGTCTCCGACGACCAGGCGATCATGGTCTCCGACGTGTTGCCGACCGGCTGGTTCGGCGCCCGGCTCGCTCAGGTCAGCGAGGGCGACACCGTTCTGGTCCTCGGCGCGGGTGTCGTCGGGCAGTGCGCGATCGCCTCGGCCTTTCGCCAGGGCGCGGGCCGGGTGCTCGTCGTCGACGGGATCGCCGACCGGCTCGAAACCGCACGCGCCCAGAACGCCGAACCGATCGACTTCCACCGGGAGGATCCGGTCGAGGTGACGCGCGAGCTGACCGGCGGGATCGGCGCCGATCGCGTCATCGACGCGGTCGGAGTAGACGCCCAACGGCCCGAGCAGGGACCGGCGGCAGACCACCTGCCGGTCGAGACCGACGTCTTCGAGGAAGAACGCCGCCTCGCCGCACCCGAAGGCAATATCGATTCCGGTCAGTGGCTGGTCGGCGACGCACCGAGCCTGGCCGGGCGCTGGGCGGTGCAGGCGGTCGCGAAGGCCGGGTCGGTCGGTGTGATCGGCGTGTATCCGCCCACCTTCGACCGGTTCCCCCTCGGGGTCGTCGTGAACCGCAATCTGACCGTGCAGGGCGGAAATTGCAACCACCACCGTTACGTGCCCGGTCTGCTCGACAAGGTGGGACGTGGCGATCTCGATCCCACCCGGTTCATCACCCAGCACGCCGAACCGCAGTCGATGATCGATGCCTACGAGGCCTTCGATCTCCGGCGCACCGGCTGGCTGAAAACCGTGGTGCCGATGTAGGTCTGTCCGCCTGATCATCTCCGGCTGCCCCCGCGCCGGCGCGAAGCGCGGGTGGCTAATGTACGGACAGCTCGTGAGAACCCCCGGTTCACCAACCGAGAGGGCACGGGCGATATCAGGCATCGAGAAAGAAGAATCATGCGTCACGTCATTCGCGCAGCCGCGATCGCGGTTCTCGCCACATCCGCCACGGTCGGCGTCGCCGCTCCGGCCTTCGCCGAGTCTGGGTCGCCCGCGACCGCGGCGGTCGCGGGCGACCAGGGCACACCGGCCGATCCCGCCGCCCCCGCCGGAACACCGGTCGATCCGACCACGGAATATCTGAACGCGTTCGACACCATCGCCGGTGCGTGGGCCAACGACTCCACGGTCGGCCAGGTCGTGGGCACGGCGGCGGGCCTGGCGGTCGGCTGCCCGCTCGGCGCGATCACCGGCGGCACGCTGACCATTCCGGTGCCGGTGCTGACTCCGATCGGCATCGTGGGCGGATGCATTCTCGGCGCGGGCACGCTCGGATTCCTCGGTGGCATGGCCGGCGGCATCGCCACCGGCGGCCCGAGCTTGGCGAACGCGGTGGGTGACCAGTACAACTCGCTCCATTCCAAAGGCCTGATCGCACAGTCGATGCCGGCCGAGAGCAACGCGCGGTAATCGACACTCCCCACCGATCAGAGCGGAAGAATTCATGAAGACCACCACCCGGACCATCGCCGTGTCCACCTTGCTCGCCACCGCCGTCGTCGCGGCGGCCGGGGCCGCCCAGGCCGATGTCGTCGCTCCGGCACCCTCCACCCCCGCACCCGTTGCCCCGCAATCGGAGTGGACCAGCACCGACCTGGGCCCCGGCATCCGCTATCAGGACGACACGACCACCGGAACCGCGGCCCTGCAGACTCCGCTCGGCGCGGTGGCGGTGCGCCCCGGACAGTTCGACATTCGCGACGGTGGGGGCAGGACACTGCTCGGAACCCCGATCGAGGTTCCCGCGGCCGCCGATCCGGCTCGCCCGACGGCGCCGTCCCAGCCCGTCGCCGGCGCCGTGGAATCGACTGCGGCACAGTCCGGCTCGGTCGCCGATACCCAAATGTCGGATCTCAACCAGGCCGTCGCCGCGGCGGCACCGCACATGGGTCTGGCGATGGCGGTCGGCGGGATGGCCGGTTCGGTGATCGGCGCGGCCGTCGGCTGCCCCCTGGGGATCGCCACCGGCGGCAGCCTCATCTCCGTCGCCACCGCCGGCACCATGACCGTGCCCGCGATGGCCGCGGCCTGTCTGGTCGGCGTGGTCGCGGTGGGTGGCCTCGGCGCGAGCGTCGGCGGCGTCGCGGTCGCCCTTCCGGTCGGAATCGCCGCGGGCACACAGAAGTACAACCAGCTGCAGGCCGAGCACGCGCAGAACGCGCACTGAGCCACCGCCGTGCCCGGCCCTCCGCGCAGGCGGCCGGGCACGGCGCCGGACGGCAGGCGACGGCGTGTCGGCGTGACCGGGAGTGGTGCGCGGCGGACAGTGTGCACGACGTCGAGCGGCAGCAGATCGAGCGGAAGAAGTAAGCACCGATGAGTTTGTCCACCCTGGCCCTGGTGCTGGCGCTCGGGCTGGCGGGACCGCTGCTGGCGTGGCGCGAAGCCTGGCACATACCGGTGATCGTCGGCGAGCTGCTGGCCGGAATCGTCTGCGGCGTCACCGGATTCGGGGTGCTCGATGCCTCGGATCCGGTATTCGCCTTCCTGGCCGATATGGGTTTCGCGCTGGTGATGTTCGTCGCCGGCACCCATGTCCCGATTCGCGATCCGCGGATCCGCTCGGCACTGGGGATCGGTGCCCTCCGAGCCGTGCTGGTCGGGTCGGCCGCGGCCGTGATCGGCTATCTGCTCGCCGGCTTCTTCGATACCGGGCACGGCGCGATCTATGCGGTGCTGCTCGCCTCCTCCTCGGCCGCGCTGGTGCTGCCGATCATCGATTCCCAAGGGCTGCAGGGCAGATCGGTGCTCGAACTGACGGCACAGGTCGCCATCGCCGACACCGCGTCGATCGTCGCGCTACCGCTGGTGATCGACGCGGGTAACGCCGGACGCGCCGCGCTGGGTGCGCTGGCGGTGATCGGCACCGCGGTGCTGCTGTTCTTGCTGCTGCGGTGGCTGGAACGCTCCGGGCTGCGCCGGCGTGCGCACCGAGTCTCCGAACGCCGCAAATTCGCCCTCGAACTGCGGGTCAGTTTGGCCCTCGTATTCGGGATGGCCGCCATCGCCACCCGCACGCACGTGTCGATCATGCTGGCCGGCTTCACGGCCGGACTGGCCGTCGCGGCAGTCGGCGAACCGCGCCGGGTGGCACGGCAATTGTTCGCCGCGACCGACGGATTCCTCGCTCCCCTGTTCTTCGTCTGGCTGGGCGCTCGGTTGAACCTGCGGGAATTCGCCGATCGCCCGCGGTTGATCCTGCTGGGGCTCGCGCTCGGAGCCGGCGCACTGCTGGTGCATCTGCTCATGCGTCTGCTGGGCCAGCCGGTCACATTCGGCGCGCTGGCCGCCGCTCAGATCGGTGTACCGGTGGCCGCCGTCACCGTCGGCACCCAGCTGCATGTGCTGCACCCGGCCGAGGCGGCGGCGATGATGCTGGGCGCGCTGGTGACGATCGTCGCGGCGGCGGTGGCTGCCGCACTCGCGGCGCGACGGCCGCCGGTGGCGGATCCCGTCGCGCCGTGAACGAGGGTCAGGGTTTGTGCGCCACCACCGCGAACATGGTCACCGAGAAGTGATAGTCGCCGGTCTCGGCACCGCGCCGGATTTCGGTCAGAACGTAGTCGCGCTGGGCAGCGGTGATCAGCCCGTCGGCCACACCCCGGTCGGTGACCGCCATGAACATCGGGAGGATCGACTCGGGTTCCCAGATCACGGCCTCGGAACCGATGTCGTCGATCAGCAGGCCGGCGTCGACCAGCCGTCCCCGTAAATGCCTGCCGGAGTTGCGATTCGGACTGTTGGTTTCCATCCGCTGCTGCAACGCCGCGACGACCTCGGGATCACCGGGATGGAAGATCGCCGTCGACCAGTCGCTGTCGATCAGCACCACCCGTCCGCCCGGTCGCAGCACCCGCGCGATCTCCGCGGTGGCCTTCGCCGGATCGTCGAGGTGCTGATAGACCCGCTCACAGCGCACCGCGTCGACGGATGCGTCCGGCAGCGGCAGATCGTAGGCCGATCCCTCGATGAATTCGGCCGATACGTCCGCGGCGCGCTCGCGCGCCACCGCGAGCATCGACGGATTCGGATCGATACCGATGGCCCGCCCGGCCGGACCGACCAGAGCGGCCAGCTCCACCACTTCGGTGCCGGTGCCGGAGCCCACATCGAGGGCGGTTTCGCCGGGTCGCAGCGCCAGCGCGGCGCGCGCCCACTCGCGCATCCGCACCACGCCGGGTAAGGCGGCCTGATTGTCGAGTATCCGGACGATCAGCTCCTGCTCCGGGTGGTCGACCTGGTCGATGTGGAAGGAAGGAACGCCTCGTTGATCGCTCACCCCGCCAGTATGCCCGCGCGATCAGTCGAACAGCAGGCGTGCGGCGTGGGCGAGCACATCCGATCTGCTCTCGCCGGGATGCTCGGCCTTGATCAGGCGATTGGCGATGACCATCGAAAAAGACAGCAGCGCAACGGCTTCCACATCCTCGGGTGCGACGCCGGAGTTCCGCAGCAGCGTGCGCAGATAGTCCATTCTGGCGTTGTCCACTTTCCGCAGCCGCGCCTCCACCGCCGGGTCGCGCCGAGCCCATGCCCGGATGGCCAGATCCAGCGGCGTCAGATCCTCGGCGAAGGTCAGCGTGCCCGCCCGCCGGATCTTGCGCTTCGGATCGCCGCCCTCGCGCTCGACCTGTTCGCGCACATCGTCGACGGCGCGCCGTTCCCAGTCGTCGAGCATCGCCTCGAGTAGTTCGTCGCGGGAGCGGAACTGCCGGTAGAAGCCGCCGCGGGTCACGCCGAGTTGCGCCGCCAGCGCCTCCACCCGGACCGCATCGGGGCCGTGGTGCTCCAGCACGGAGAGCCCGGCATCGATCCACGCCTGCCGCGGAGTTCGCACCGGTGGCGCCATCACGTCCTCCTTCTCGACCGGCTCGATATGCCCTTGATTAGATCACCCTCCAATAGATACAGTACTGTTCTGTATCTATCGTGCAGTACCGAAACCAGAAGGTTCTCGTCATGTCCGTGCACACCTCCCCCACCGTCCGCCAATGCGGAATCACCGCCGACCTGCTCGCCCTCACCACCCTGGACGACGTCGTCTACATCGACAGCCACGTGCTGGAAACCCCGGCCGCCACCGCCCGGACCGCCGAGCAGTGGGCCCGCGCGATCATGGAGGACGTTCCCGAGGACGTTCGTAGGCGATTGCGGGCGGCGTGGGCCGGTATCGAACTCGGCCTCACCCCCGGCGCGCCGGACACCGTCGCCGGTTGGCGCATCACCTTCTCCGCACCGGAATGCCTTCTGCTGCGGGCCGATTCGGGTCTCGGATTCCACGGCGAACTGGCGCTCGAGATCCGTGACGGCGTCGTCGCGCTGGCCACCTTCGTGGCCATGCGCGGGACACGCGCGCCGGATGTGTGGTTCGGCGTGGTCCCCGGCCATCTGGCGTTCGTGCGCTCACTTCTCGAACGAGCCGGCAGTGCGGAGCCGGCGGCGAGGTGATCGAGCGGTCGGTACCTCGCGACGCGGCTCAGTACCTCCACCTGCAGGCGTCGGCGATCTGCTCGGGCGTGGCATCGGCGAACAGCGCGATCTCACCGCGCCGCACGCTGCCGATGGTGTCGGCGAGGTCGTCGCCGAATGCCGCGCACAGCGCCTCGTCGGCTTCGAAGGCCGCCACCGCGTCGGCGAGTGTGGTGGGCAACGGGGTGATCCCGCGCGCGGACCGGGTGGCGGAGTCGAGTCGCGCCGGATCGCCGGCGACCGGCTCGGGCAGGGTCGTGCCCGCCTGCAAGCCCGCTCGGCCCGCCGCCAGCAGGCCCGCCAACGCCAGGTACGGGTTGGCGGCGGCGTCGAACGTCTTGATCTCGATATTGGCCGCGCGGTCGCGCTCACCTTCGCTTCCGGTGATGTAGCGCAGGGCGGCCTCCCGGTTCTCCAATCCCCAGCATCGGAAGACACCCGCCCAGTGACTGGGCTGCAAGCGCAGGTAGCTTGCCACGGCCGGGCAGCCGACGGTCAGTAGCGCGGGCAGACGGTCCAGGATTCCCGCGGCGAAGTGCTCCCCCTCCGCACCGATTCCGAAAGGACCGGGACCGCCGTACATCCGGTTCAACCCTTCCCGCCACAGGCTCAGATGGACGTGGCCGCCGTTACCGACGACACCGGGCACGACCACCGGGCTGAACGTCGCCCGCAAGCCGTGAGCACCGCTGACGGCCCGGACGATCTCGCGCACCAGCACCGCGTTGTCGGCGGTGCGGACGGGATCACCGGAGGCGATGGAGAGTTCGAACTGTCCCACCTCGTATTCGGGATGTATCTGCTCGACGCCGATACCGCTGTCGCGCACCTTCGACACCACATCGCGCAGATACGCGGCCAGTTCGCTCAGCCTGGCCATCCCGTAAGCGGGCGCCGAGGTGGCGGGGCAGAACGTGTCCGGGTCGGCCGGGTCGGGGCGCGACAACGTCCATTCCAATTCGATCGCGGTGCGCAATTCGTAGCCGTCGTCGGCCAGCTCGGCGACGAGCCGGCGCAGCAGCAACCGGGAATCGCGGGGATGCGGCGTACCGCTTTGCGTATAGCGATCCGCGGGCGCCCATGCCCATCCCGGAAGCGCGGCCACGGCGGTGACCCGATCGAGGTCCGTGTACAGCCGTAGGTCACCGGTCGGGCCGCCGGCGACATGCTCGGTCAGGATGGAATCGTCGACCAGGAATGCGTCGAAGACCGGCGAGGCGCCGATCCCCCAGGCCGCCGCGTGGGAGAACCGTTCCACCGGAACGGCTTTCATCCGGACGATGCCGCTGGTGTCGACCCAGGTGACCGCCACGGCGTCGATGTCGCGGGCACTCAGCGTGGCGGCGACGGCGCTCGCCCGATCCGCACGGTCGCGGCGCAACTGCTCGGTCAGTGGTTCCACGTCGACTCCCGGGAGTTCGATGGAAGCCGGCACAACCAGACACAATCGCCGGCGGGTTGCCGCGTTCGAGACTACGCGCCGATGTCTCGATCGCCCGCACTTCCGCCGCTACCACGCCGGATCACTCGACGGCACCCACTCACCCGGAACCTACTCGAGGACCATCCGCGACGCCCGAGATCACCGCATGGACAGGCAGCCCTGGAAGGTCTGGAAATCGCCCGCGAAACCGGGGCCGCCGCTGCATACCGGCGTCCCGACGCCGGAGACCGTGACCGTGGCGCCCGGCCCGGCGATGCCGATGGCCAGCCCGGGACGGACCCCGCTCAGGTCGGCCGTCGCGCCGGGTCCGACCGCGATAGCCGCGGGCCCCGACCACGGCCCCGACGTGGAGCGGGCGATACCACCGCCCTGCGCGATGGCCAGCGACAAACTCGTCGGCCCGGCATTCGCCGTGGCCGTACCGTTGATGCCGTAGGCGGCCGCCGCGCTCCCACCGGCACTGGTGGCCGAACACGCGGCATCGGCACCCGTCTGGGCGACCGAGCTGGCGCCCGGGGCCGGACAGCTGGTGGAGTCGGCTTGGGCCGGCGCGGCCAGCAAGGCGGCCGAGGTCAAGGCGATACCTCCGCCGGAAACGAGAGCGAACAGCGCGCGTCGCGCGGAAGAACGAGACATGAGGGCCTCCTCTGATTGGATGGTTCTCGGCCAGGGTACCCCGGAATTCGATGCATAAACGATGCGTCTCGTCTTTTTGTTGCGTCGATTGCAGCATGACGTCGTCCGTCCGTCCCTACCTCGCACGAAGCCGTTCCGAACCGCTCATCGAGGTCACCCGGCGCATGCCCGGCCGAGACGGACAACTTCCGCTCATGTGCATCATTTATGCATCGTTTGCTGTAGCCTTGGGTTCAGACGTCGAGGGAGGATCCCCGGACGGGCCGGAATACGCGGTCTCGATCCCCGCCTCGGAGAGCCAGCCGGCACCCCATATCGCTGTACCGCCGAACCGAGGAGTGGACGTGAGCGTCACTATCGACAATTCGCACCGATTGTGTTCCCCTGCAACAATTCTGGCCGATCACCCGGTGAATACCGTGGACGGTGTCGCGCGGTGGCGTACCGCGGTACGGGATCGAGTCCTGACCGAACTGGACGCGTTCCTGCGCGAGAACCGCATAGGCGCCGTCCAGGAAATCGCCGTCGACGACATCGCTCGCCGATACGTGGCAGGCGGCAAATGCCTGCGATCGACATTCATGTACATCGGCTGGCTGTGCGGCGAGGCCCCCGACGCCGCCGCACTGCGAGCCGCCGCCGCGCTGGAACTGGTCCATGCCTTCGCGATGATCCAGGACGATGTGATGGACGAGTCGGAGCTACGCCGCGGCGCGCCCACGGGGCATGTCGCCTTCGCCGACGCACATCGGAACCGGCGAATGCCCGGCGACGCGGGTCGTTTCGGCGAGTCGGCGGCCGTGCTCCTCGGCGATATCTGCCTGGTCTGGGCGGACAAGATGCTGCGCGAGAGTGGGATTCGCCCCGATTGCCTGTACCGCGTGTGGCCGCGCTTCGACGAGATGCGCATCGAGCTGGCGGTGGGACAGTTCGGCGATCTGCTCAACGACGTCCGCACGGAACCGGATTTCGGGCAGGTATTGGCGCTGGCACGCGCGAAATCCGGCAACTACACCGTGCGCCGGCCGCTCGAACTCGGCGCGGCGATGGCCGGATGCGACGAATCGACCCTGTCGGCGCTGAGCCGGTACGGACGCGCCGTCGGCGAGGCATTCCAGATGCGCGACGACCTGCTGGGAGTATTCGGAACCCCCGATGCCACAGGCAAACCCGGTGACGGAGATCTGACTCAGCACAAGGCGACCACCGTGGTGATCGCCGCCCGCCAGCTCGCCGACCCCGCCGCCCGCCGCGAACTCGACACGCTGCTGTCCGCACCGGTCGTCGACGCCGGCGCCACCGACAGACTGCGCGCCCTGATCACCGACTCCGGAGCACCCGCCCGGATCGAGGCGATGATCAGCGATCGCGTCGGCGAGGCGCGGCGCACCATCGAGAGCACGACCCTGCCCGAACCGATGCGCCGCGTACTCGACGGTATGGGCCTCATCTGCGTCACCCGGCACCCCTGAGGAGGAAGACCATGCGCACGACCATCGGTCTCAGCAACCATATCGTCGTAGTCGGAGCGGGGCTGGCCGGACTGTCGGCGGCGCTGCACCTGGCCGGCCGCGGCCGCAAAGTCACCGTGCTGGAACGGGATTCGGTTCCCGGCGGCCGCACCGGTCGCGTCGATGTGGACGGCTACCGTCTCGACACCGGCCCTACCGTGCTGACCATGCCACACCTGGTCGAGGAGACGTTCGCCGCGGTCGGCGAGCAGATGGACGACCGCCTGTCGCTGGTGCCGGTGGATCCGGCCTACCGGGCCCATTTCGCCGACGGGCGTCAGCTCGAGGTTCACAGCGACGCCGAACGCATGGCCGCGGCGATCACCGAGTTCGCCGGAGCCGGGCAGGCGGCCGGATACCGGCGACTGCGCGCGTGGCTGACCCAGCTCTACCGGACCGAGTTCGACTCGTTCATCGGGGCGAATTTCGACTCGCCGCTCTCGGCGCTGCGTCCTTCGCTGGCCCGACTGGCGGCGATGGGAGGATTCCGCCGCTGGGACCGTGCGGTCGCACAGCACATCGACGATCCGGAACTGCGGCGGCTGTTCACCTTTCAATCCCTGTATGCCGGCGTCGCGCCCAGGAGGGCGATAGCGGCATACGCGGTGATCGCCTATATGGACACGATCGCCGGCGTCTGGTTCCCGCGCGGCGGGATGCGAGCGCTACCCGACGCGCTCGCCGCGGCGGCGCAGGACGCCGGCGTCGAGATCCGCTACGACACCGCCGTGGCGAGCCTGGACCGCACCGGATCCCGGATCCGCACAGTCGTCACCGATACCGGCGAGCGCATCCCGTGCGATGCGGTCGTGCTCACCACCGAGTTGTCCGACACCTACCGGCTGACGAGCCATTCCCCGCGCCGCCCGCTGCGTCCCACGGCGGCACCGTCCGCGGTCGTGCTGCACGTCGGCTGCGAGGCGATGCCCCGAGCGGCGCACCACCATCTGCTCTTCGGCCGCGCCTGGGACGAAGCCTTCGACGACATCATCGCTCGCGGCAGCGTCATGACAGATCCGTCACTGCTGGTCACCAGGCCCACCGCGGGTGACCCGAGCCTGGCCCCACCCGGACGCGACCTGCTCTACATCCTCGCTCCGGTACCGAATCTCGTTCGCGGACCGATCAATTGGGACCGCTTCGGCCCCGCCTACGCCGAGGAGATTCTGACCACCGTCCAGGATCGCTTGCCGATCCCACTGACCGATCCCCGGTTGCTCCACATCACCACTCCTGCCGACTGGGCGCGGCGCGGCATGCTGGCCGGAAGCCCCTTCGCGTTGGCCCACACCGTCACCCAAACCGGCCCCTTCCGCCCGGCCAATATGATCCGCGGACTCGAGAACGTGGTGCTGGCGGGCGGCAGCACCGTCCCCGGTGTCGGCATACCGCCCGTGCTGATTTCCGGCCGGCTCGCCGCGGACCGCGTCACCGGACCGATGCCTTCTGCACTGCCCGCACGCCGACGCGCGTCCGCCCTGTCCACTTCGACCGCCGCCATCATCCGCTGATCGGAAACTCATGTCCCCCATCGCCTTTCTCGACAACGGCCGCGCCGATACCCAACTGCAGCAGTCCTATCGCGCCTGCCGGACGCTCAACGCCCGCCACGGCAAGACCTTCTTCCTCGCCACCCGGTTACTCGCCCCCGACCAGCGTCCGGCGATCCACGCGCTCTACGGCTTCGCCCGCCGCGCCGACGACATCCTCGACGACATCGACCCGAGCCGTCCGGTCACCGAGCGAGCGGCACGACTGGACGCGCTGGCCGCGCAGTTCACCAGCGAGGACGCCGACGCCGACGCCGTCCTCCCGGCCGTACTGCACACGGCGCACTCCTACCGCATCGCTCCGGCGCTGTTCGACTCGTTCCTGGAGTCGATGCGCATGGATCTCACCGTCACCGACTATCCGGATCGGCGCGCGCTGGACCGCTACGTCTACGGTTCCGCCGAAGTCATCGGGTTACAGGTCTTGCCGGTGCTGGGCACGGTGTGCCCGGTGGACGAGGCCGCTCCCTACGCCGCCGCGCTCGGAAAAGCCTTCCAGCTGACCAACTTTCTGCGCGACGTGGACGAGGACCTGGTCCGAGACCGGGTGTATCTGCCGGCAGACGAACTGGCCGCCTACGGCGTCGACCGTGACCTGCTGCTGTGGTGTCAGGCGCACCGCCGCACCGACCCGCGCGTCCGGCGCGCTCTGGTCGCCCAGCATGCGCACACTCGCGACATCTACGACTACGCCCGCGCCGGTATCGCCTTGCTCGCGCCACGGTCGCGGCCGTGCGTCACCACCGCGCTCACCCTCTATTCGGAAATTCTGGATCGCATCGAGAGTCTGGATTTCGACATCTTCGTTCATCGTGCCCGCGTCGGTATCCCACGGCGTGCCGCGGTGGGCAGCCGCGGTCTCGCCCGCGCGCTCCGGTCCAGGCAGGCGCAGCCGGGGCTATGAAACCGGCTGCGCCGCAGCCTCTTCGGCCGCGCCCGTGATGTTGCGGGTCATCCCGCCGAAGATGAGCGCATGGAAGGGAACGATGGCCTTCCAGTACAGATGACCGGCCAGACCGTGCGGGTCGAATACGGCCCGCTGCCGGTAGACCGTGCCGCGCGCGTCCGTGTCCACGCTCAGCTCCAGCCATGCCCGCCCGGGCACCCGCATCTCCGCGCGCAACACCAGAGTGTGCGGTCGTTCGATGCGTTCCACACGCCACCAGTCCAGCGCCTCGCCGGCGTGCAGCCGATGCGGATCCCGCCTGCCCCGCCGCAAACCGACGCCGCCGGCCAGTCGATCGATCCAGCCGCGCAACGACCACGCCAGCGGAAACGAATACCAGCCGTATTCGCCACCGATGGATTCGATCACCGACCACAGCGTCGCCGGATCGGCCCGGGTGTGGCGTTCTCGCACATCGACGTAGAGGGAACCGCCCGACCACGCGGGATCGGTGGGCAGCGGGGACGACGGTTCACTACCGAGCTGATCGGCATCCGACCAGCGGGTGGGGACATCGAGGTCGCGGATACGCGTCAACGCCAATTCGACCGCCGTGCGGTAGTCGATCAATCCCCGCGCCGGATCGGGGATGTGCTCGGCGATCGCGTGATCTTCGCAGACCACGTCGTTGACCAGCGATTCCATCAGCGGCACCGCGATCGCCTTGGGCACCGGGGTCACGAGATTGACCCATTGTGCCGAGAGCCACGGTGTGAGAACCGGGACCGGGACGATCACGCGCCGCGGCAACCGCGCCACTTCCGCGTAATCGCGCATCATCTGTTCGTAGGTGAGCACATCCGGACCGCCGATGTCGAAAGCACCGCGCACATCCGGCGGCAGTTCGGCCGCCCGCGTCAGGTAGTACAGCACATCGCGCACCGCGATCGGCTGGATGCGGTTGCGGACCCATCGCGGCGTGACCATCACCGGGAGCCGTTCGGTGAGATAGCGCAGCATTTCGAAACTGGCCGAACCGGATCCGATGATCACGGCGGCCTGCATCGCAATCGCCGGAACCGATCCCGCGAGCAGGATGCGACCGACCTCGGCGCGGGAGGACAGATGCCGCGACAGTCGCTGGCCGGGCGGCACGATGCCGCCCAGGTACACGATCCGGCGTACCCCCGCTCGGGCGGCCTGCTCTGCCACCAGTGTCGCCGCGCGGCGGTCGACCTCGTCGAAATCCGTTCGCGTCAGCGAATGCACCAGGTAGTAGAGCACATCCGCGTCGGCGCAAACCGCGGCCACATCCTCGGCGCTGAGCACGTCACCGCGCAGGACTTCCACACTGTCGCGCCACGCGGCGTCGTCGAGTTTGGCGGGTGTGCGGGCCAGCACCCGCACCTCGTGCCCCGCGGCCAGTAGCTCGGGCACCAGGCGGCCGCCGATGTAGCCGGTCGCACCGAACACCACACATCGCATACCGTCTCCTGATCACCGAATCGACTACATGCCGGGCACTTCCACAATCGGCGCCGGATAGGTCGCGTCATCGACGTCCTCGCGCCACGGCCGGTGCACCGCCGCACCGGACAGGTGGGCGAGTTCGGGCAACCAGCGCCGTACGTACGCACCCTCGGGGTCGAAGCGGTTTGCTTGCCGCAGCGGATTGAGTGTGCGATTGGGGCGGGTGTCGGTTCCGGTGCCCGCGACCCATTGCCAGTTCATCTGGTTGTTCGCCACATCACCGTCGACCAGCCAGTACCGGAAATGGGCCGCGCCGATCCGCCAATCCAACCGTAGCGTCTTGGCCAGGAACGATGCGGTGATCAGCCGCGCGCGGCCCGGCATCCACCCTTCGTCACGAAGTTGGCGCATCGGCGCGTCGACGATCGGGAAACCGGTGCGACCGTGCGTCCACGCCTCGAACGCCTGCTCGTCCTTGCGGACCTCGACCGGCCCCGGGCGGTAATCGGACCATGCCGCCGCGGGCCGGGCTGCCAGTACCTGATGATGAAAATCGCGCCAGGCCAACTGCCGGGCGAAACTGTGCGCACCCGGATCCGACAGGTCCAGGCGCGACACCACCTCCGCGGCGGACAGGCATCCGAAGTGCAGATACGGCGAGAGATGCGAGGTGGCGTCGGCCGCGAGATCGTCGTTCGTATCCGCGTACGCGGTGACCGCATCGGACAGCCAGCGGCGCAACATCTTTCGCCCCGTCGTCTCGCCTCCGACCCGCAGGTTGGGCGAAGCCCGCGCGGCGCGGAGCTTGTCGAGGTCGGGTTGTTTCCCGTCCAACGACGGCACGGTGAGATCTTTCGGCGGTGGCAGCGGACTGCGGTGGCGAGCGGTTTCCCAGCGCCGGAAGTACGGCGTGAACACCGCGAAATGATCGCGTCCGGTGCTCGGCTCGATCGCATCGATGTCCACGCTGGTCACCGTCGCGGGGTGCGTCTGCACGCGGCAACCGTGAGATTCGAGCCTGTCGCGCAGAGCCGATTCGCGGCGCTTGCCGTAGTGGCTGACCTCGGCGGCGAGATGCACCGACTCCGCCTGTGACTGGGCGACGATCCGCTCCACCTCGTCGACGACCTTGCCGCGCCGCAGCACGAGATGCCCGCCGCGCGCTCGCAATTCGCCGTCGAGCTCGTCCAGCGCGGCGGCGAGGAATCGCACCCGGTTGGGCGCGGCCTCCGAGCCGGTGACCAACGATTCGTCGAGGACGAACAGCGGGACAACCGCATCGCCTGCACGCTGCGCCGCGGTCAGCATCGGATTGTCGTGCACCCGCAGGTCACGGGTGAACAAAGCTATCGCCACACCCATCGCCACTCACCTCCACTCACCGGACTCGCCAGGCTGATAGGTCGCATCGAGCCGAGCTCAGATCCGGCACAGCGGGGTGATGTCGTCTCGCCCACCGGTCACCGGCGAGGTCAGGTACAGGCACGGCTGCTCACCGGCGGCGACGATCGCCGCGACGATCTGATTCCACTGGTCCGCGTCCAGTGCGGGCGTGCGAGACAGCACGAATCCGGAGATCCGGAAGGGGTCGGTGACGAGAGCCCAGGAGTAGTCCGGCCCGAGCGCGGTCACGATGTAGTTGGGCGGGCCGTCCAGGCTTTCCTGTGTCGGCACCCCGGGGAACGCGACGCGCAACTGTGCCCCGGTCACCGGATCGACCACGCGCGCCGCACCCTGAATGTCGTTGGGCGCACCCGACCAGGTGGTGCACGAATTGTGAACGGACACATCACCGTTCGGAAGGGCGGCGTACTCGGCGCGCGTATCGCGAGCACAGACGAGATTGAAAAACTGCGGAACCGCGGCGAGCTGATACCACGTTCCCAGGTAACGGTTCAGATCGAGCGAGGGAACGGGAGCCGGTCCCGCCGCGGGCGTCGGGCTCGCCCCCGCCGGTGCCGCGACGCCACCGAACACGACCGCCGCCAGGACGGCGACACCGGCCAGCCGTGCCGGGCGCATCGCTGTCGCAGCGAAGAGGACCAGCCGACGGGCACCACCGGCCAGCATTCTCACCACCTTCCCGTCGATACCTCCGGGGCGGTCTACCTGCGAGCGATGTTCGAGCACCTGCGACTCCTCCGTTCGATGAGCATGGGTTCGACAACACTGCCGATCCTACAGCAATCGATGCGGAATCGATGCATAATGGGAGTGTCGTCCCCACGCCGCTCCGTCGTCGCCTACCGCCGTCCCCTACCGCCGCCCACTACCGCGCGGGCACCGCAGCACTGCGACCTCGAGCACTGCGACCTTGCGGCGCCCATGCCCGTGAAAGGCAGAATGATCGTCATGTCCGATGCCTTGCCCCCCGACAACGACGCAGCCGGATTTTCGGTACGTACCGTCGCGGAACGCATCGGCATTCCCACCGCGACGCTGCGCAGTTGGAATCAGCGCTACGGCATCGGCCCCTCCCAGCATCGGCGCGGGCGCCACCGCCTGTACTCCGAAGCCGATATCGCCCGGCTCGAGCGCATGGTCGTGCTCGTCCGAGGCGGATCGAGCCCGGCGCGAGCGGCCGAATCCGTGCGCGCGCCACTGCCGGTCGCCGGAGACCACGCATCACTTCTCGATGCCGCCTTCGCCTCCGACCCGACCACACTGCAGGCGTTGCTCTTCGCCCACATTCGCGCGTTCGGCGTGGCCGACACCTGGGACCGGCTGTGCCGCCCGGCCTTCGCCGAGATCGTCCAGCGGCAAGGAGCGGGCATCGGATGCATCGACGTCGAACACCTTCTGTCCTGGTGCATTACGGCCGCACTGCACCGCGCGGTCCCGCCCCCGGCCGACGCGTCCGCAGCACCCGTACTGCTCGCCTGCACCAGCGGCGAAGCCCACTGCCTGCCACTCGAGGTCCTGCGCGCCGCACTCGCCGAACTCGACGTCCCGGCCAATATGCTGGGCCCCAACGTCCCCACTCCAGCCCTCGGCGATGCCCTCGATCGCAGCGCGTCGAGCTCGGTAGCGGTGCTGTGGTCACAGCAGGAATCGACCGCGCTCCTCTCGGCCGTGCGCACCTGCGCCGACCGCGGCACGCGCGTCCTGCTGGCGGGCCCCGGCTGGCAGCACGTACCCGCCCCGGACACCGCCGATATCGTCGACGACCTCCGGTCCGCGCTGAAAGAGCTGACCGGCGCCCACCCGGCGGAGGTGTAGCCGCAACGAGGCTGATCGGCGTCACCCGCCGGCCGGCGCGGCAGCAGAACTCCGCGCCCGGACAGCTCGGCAAGAGCCCGAGGGGCCTTGTCCCACCGCACGCGTAATGCTAATTTTCGTAGAAGAGAATAACATTCTCATTCTCGCCGACACCACCGGCAGCTCGAAAGGTCGATCACGTGCGCGTCATTCAATGGACCACCGGGAAGGTCGGAAAGCTCAGTCTGCGCGGGATTCTCGACGATCCGCGGCTCGAGTTGGCCGGTGTCTACGCCTATTCCGACGACAAGGTCGGGGTGGATGCGGGCAGGCTGTGCGGCCGGCCGGATACGGGGGTGCTCGCCACCGCCGATATCGATGCGCTGCTCGCGCTGGACGCGGATACCGTCCTCTATACGCCGTTCATGGCCGACCTCGACCATGCGACGCGGCTGCTCGAAAGCGGCCTCGACGTCATCAGCACCAACTTGTTTCTCAACGTCGGCGGGATTCGGGGCGAGACGGAGCAGAAGCTTGCCGCCGCCTGCGAACGCGGGAACAGCTCGCTGCACATCACCGGCATCAATCCGGGCTGGATCAACGCCGTGACCACCGCGTTGACCGCGGTGTGCCGTGACGTCCGGTCGATTTCGATCTCCGAATCGGCCGATGTCTCCGTCTACGAATCCGCGGAAACGTGGCAGGCCCTGGGTATTTCACGTCCCGAGGCCACCCCGGAACTGATCGAGATCGCGAAACTGTGGATGAGTACGTTCCGCGATTCCGTCCAGCGCATGGGCGTAGCCCTCGGCTACGAATTCGACGATATGGACTTCGCCATCGAGTACGCGACTGCCGCCGAAACGGTCGATCTGGGATGGATCCGCATCGAGAAGGACACCATCGCCGCGGTGCGTGGCGGATGGGCCGGAAAGGTCGGCGAGAAATCCGTCGTTCGCTCGAACGTCGCGTGGTACCTCACCGACAAGCTCAATGAGAGCTGGGAATTCGACGACGACCACTACCACATCGTCATCGACGGAGAGCCCGAGGTACGGACACGGATCAGGTTCGTCCCGCCGGACAGCTGGGGAAATCACGAGTGGGACACCATGACCGCGATGCCCGCGGTGAATTCCGTCTTCGACGTCGCCCGAGCGCCCGCCGGTATCTCGACGCTGAAAGAGGTGGGATTGCCCTGCGCGCCCGCCGATCTGTGGCTGACGCGGTGACGCCATGGGATATGCCGACGAACTGTTCGATCTGACCGGCAAGGTGGTGCTGGTCACCGGCGGCAGCCGCGGGCTGGGACGAGAGATGGCCTTCGCCGCCGCGCACTGCGGTGCCGATGTGATCATCGCCAGTCGCAACTACGACAATTGCGTGGCGACCGCCGGGGAGATCGCGGAGAAGACCGGCCGCGCCGCCATGCCCTACGGCGTGCACATCGGTCGCTGGGATCAACTCGACGGGCTGGTCGACGCCTGCTACGACCGGTTCGGCCGGGTCGATGTCCTCATCAACAATGCCGGAATGCAACCGGTGTACGACGATCTGCCCTCGGTGAGCGAGAAACTGTTCGACGCCATCATCGCCCTGAATCTCAAAGGGCCGTTTCGATTGTCGGCACTCGTCGGCGAGCGCATGGTCGCGGCGGGCCGCGGATCCATCGTCAACGTCAGCTCCACCGGTTCCATCCGGCCGCGCCCGTCGATCGTGCCCTATGCCGCCGCCAAGGCGGGACTCAATGCCATGACCGAGGGTTTGGCCCTGGCCTTCGGCCCGGCCGTCCGAGTCAACACCCTGATGGCAGGGCCCTACCGCACCGATGCCACGGCCGGATGGGATCTCGACAACCTCGCCCCGGACGACAACCCGTTCGCCGCCCACGCCCTCCAACGCATCGGCCGGCCCAGCGAAATCGTCGGAGCCGCACTGTTTCTCGCCTCCGACGCCTCCAGTTACACCACCGGATCGATCCTCCGCTCCGACGGCGGCATGCCGTAGAGCCCCGTTCAGCGGCTCTGTTCCGACGTCGACGCGCTCGCGGCGACCGACGGCGCCGACGGTCCGGAATCGGCCGGCGCCTCTCGGATCCAGCGCCCCGGCCACCAGATTCCCGGACCGATCAGCGCGAACAACGCGGGTATCACCAGGGTTCGAATGACGAAGGTGTCGAGCAGGATTCCGACGCCGACCACGATGCCCAGCTGGGTCAGCGTGATCAGGGGCAGGACGCCGAGGACAGCGAACACCGCGGCCAGCACGATTCCGGCGCTGGTGATCACCCCGCCCGTGGAGCCGACCGCGCGGACGATGCCGCCGGTCACGCCGTGGCCCGGTGTCTCCTCACGGGCTCGGGTGACCAGGAAGATCGTGTAGTCGACGCCCAGCGCCACCAGGAACAGGAAGGCGAACAGCGGCACGTTGTTGTCCAGTGCCGGAAAGCCGAACACGTAGGTGCTGAGCAGGCTTCCGATGCCCAGTGCGGCCAGGGCGCTGAGCACGGTGACCGCGACCAGCAGGAACGCGGCCGGCACTGCCCGCAACAGCACCAGAAGTACCAGCAGGACGACCACCAGAACGAGCGGCATGATCACGAGCTGATCGCGCCGGGCCGCGTCCCGGGTGTCCAGGGCGACGGCATCGGAGCCGCCGACCAGCGCCTCGGCGCCGGGCACGGAGGACAGTGCGGTGCGCAGGCGACTGACATCGGCGAATGCCGCCTCGGAGGCGGGTGGCGCGTCCAGGATCACCGACCAGCGCGTCAACCCGTTGTCCGAGACGCCGGTCGGTATCGCGCGCACGACGCCGGGAGTGCTGTCGAGGGCCGACTGCACGGCCGGCGCGGCGTCGGTGCGCGCCAGCACGACCGCGGGATCGCTTGCGCCGGAGGAGAAATGCTCGCTCACCGCACGCAGGCCGTCGACCGATTCCGCCTGCACGCGGAACTGCTCGGACTGTGCGAGCCCGACATGGGCGAACGGAAGCGCGGCAGCACATGCGGCCGCGACGAGCAGAAAGACGCCGGCCACCACGCCGGGCCGCCGTACCACCTTCTCCGCGACGGTGTGCCAGGCGCCGGAGGTCGCGGTGTCATGGCCGTCGACACGAGGAACGAACGGCCAGAACACCTTTCGACCGCACAGCGCCAGCGCCGGAGGCAGCGCGACGAGGACGAAGACCGCCGCGATCAGAAGCCCCACCGCCCCGAAGGCGCCCAGTCCGCGAGTGTTGGGCAGCAACGCGAGCAGCAGTATCAGCAGGGCCAGCACAACCGTCAGATTGCTGGCGAGCACCGCGGGCCCGGCTCGCCGAACGGCGATCCGCAGCGCCGCCCGATGGTCCTCGGTCCGATACAACTCGTCGCGGTAGCGCGACACCAGCAGCAACGCATAATTCGTGCCGGCCCCGAAGACCAAGACGCTGGTGATTCCCGCGGTCGAACCGTCGAACGTCAGACCGCTCACCTGGGCGAGGGCATTACCCGCCGCCGATGCGACGCGGTCGGCGACCGCCACCACCGACAGCGGAATCAGCCACAGCACCGGCGAGCGATAGGTCGCTATCAGCAGCACCATCACCACGGCGGCGGTAACCGCGAGCAGCAGAGTGTTGGCGCCGGAGAAGGAATCGGCGATATCCGCGCCGAAGGCCGGGCCGCCGGTGATGCGCACCTGCAGGTCGGCGGGTGCGTCCGCACGCGCGGCCGTGCGCAACTCGTCGATCCGGTCGGTCAAGGCGAAGCCGTTCAGCTCGGCCGGGATCGGCGTCTGGCCGAGTGCGGCGCGCTGGTCCGGCGACATCACGATCCCCGGCCCGCTCGCACCGGAACGTATCCGGGTCAGGGCCGCATCGGCCTGCGCTCGATCTTCCGGGGTGAGGACTGCCCCGTCGGCGCGCGTGACGATCAGGACCGCTGCCGCCGAATCCCCACCGGGGAACTGCGGCAACAAACGCTGTACCTGCGCGGATTCGGCGTCGTCGGGCAGCGAATTCGGCGCCGAGCCACCCGATTCGCCGCCACCGGACAAGCCGAGCACCGCGACGGCGGCGACCACCATGGCTACCAGGACGAGCCACCCTTTACGCCCGGAGACGATCTGCGCATATCGATCCCATCCGCCCATGCGCAAACTATTTCAGAAACTGAAATAATTTGCAAAGGGTCGGGCTCCGATCCGATACGCTGTGTGCACTGCGCGCAGGAACGAGAAGGGAGACAGAGGTGACCGAGAGTTCGATCGATGCGTCACCCACCGATCGCGACGAACTCGAGACGGCGATCGCCCGCGACATCCGCGCGCTCACCGCTGTCTCGGATCGGATCTCGCATCTCTTCGCACATTCGAACGAATTGCGCCCCAACGACTTCCGCGCGCTCATGCATATCGCCACCGCCGACGCGGAAGGAACGCCCCTCACCGCCGGAAGGCTCGGAACGCTGCTGGGCGTCTCTCCCGGCGCGATCACCTACCTGATCGAGCGCATGATCGAGTCGGGCCATATCGAACGCGAACCCGACGACACCGACAAACGCCGGGTGCTGCTGCACTACAGCGATCACGGCATGAGCGTGGCCGCGGGATTCTTCACCCCGATCGGCATGCGCACCCGGACCGCACTCGCCGGCCTGCCGGACGCCGACCTGCAAGCCACCCATCGCGTCCTGACCGCCATAGTCGGCGCCCTCCGCGACCACAGCGCAGCGATCACGTCCGAATCCGAGAAGCCGAACCGATAGGCGTTCCGGCCCGGTCACAGCACCGCGTCGCGTAGGTCGTCCGACAGCCGACCGGTAACAGTGCGCAGGTCGAGGCCATCGGGCGACCGGCCGGTTGCGTCTGCGCGCCCACGCTGGACGTACTGTGACCGACGTGGCGCCCGTAGCAACCCCGGAACCCCTGCCCGACTCCGCGGAGTTGGCGAGGGCGTGCGGGAGCGACATCGACCAGCTCACCGCCCGGCTCATGGCGGCCGTGTTCACCGACGATCCGGAGTGGACGGACTATTCGGCGGTGAGCCGAGCGGATCTGCGGGACGGATGCCGGCGGTTCCTGACACGGGTGCTGGAACTGCTCGCGGCGAAAGGGGCCGGCGCCGAACGAGACGATGTGGCTGCCGCGATCGGCCGGCAGCGCGCCGCGCAGGGCGTTCCGCTCGAGGCGATGCAGCGCACCTTCCGCCTGGGCGGGCGCATCGTGTGGGAAGCCCTGATGGATCGCGGCGGAGCGATGTCACCTGCCGATTTCCGCGAAATCGGGACTGCCATGTGGGCGGTGGTCGACGGGATGTCCTCGGCGCTGGTGACCTCCTATCGCGGTGCCGAACTCGATCGCGTTCGACGCGACGAACGCCGCCGCCACGCTCTGATCGAAGACGTCCTCTCCGGGCGCGGCCGCGATGCCGTCTTCGCCGCGCACGCGGCACGCGAACTCGACATCCCCGCCGGCGGCGACTACCTGGTGCTCGTGGCTCGCGGTGAACCGCAGCCGCTGCGGCCGGGGACCGAAAGCGCGTTGGCGGCCATGGGGATTCGCTCGGTCCGCCACGATCGCGGCGATCACACGGTCGGCATCGTCGCACTCGAACAGCATTCCCCGCAGCAGGCGGCGGAGGTGCTGGAACCGCTGGTTCTCGGACGCGCGGGCCTTTCTCCGGCGGTCGAGGGGTTGGCCGAGATCGACGTCGCCCACGCACTCGCCACGCTCGCACTGGATACCGCGCCGCGAGCTCGCGACGCCACCCTCACCCGGCTGGACGATAACTACCCGGAAGCCCTGCTGGTGCGCGCGCCCGATCTGGCGCAGCGATTGGTGCAGCGATCACTGGGACCGATCCTGGCGTTGCCCGCGAAGGAGCGCGACATCCTGCTGCACACGCTGACGGTGTGGCTGGCCCAGAACTGCTCGGCAGCCCATGCCGCACCGCTGCTGCACTGCCACCGCAACACGGTCATCAACCGGCTTCAGCGCGCGACGACACTGCTCGGGCGCCCGCTGGAGGGCCCCCGCCACCAACTCGAACTCACCCTCGCGCTCACCGCCCGCGAACTGCTCGAACGCCCGGCCGGCTGAGCCCTCGGCGCCGAGCAGCCGCGAGCGGAATTGGGCGCAGCGCCCAATCCCGAGCCGCAATTCCTGGGCTTGCCGGGAATTGTCGGGCGTCGGCGCACGGATAAGACTCCACACCTGATGACCCACACCGCAACCGGATTCGGGTCGAACGATTCAGGACGAGGAGCACCACAAGTGCCGGAATTCGATCTCTTGATCATCGGCGGCGGGCCGGGCGGGTATGTCGCGGCGATCCGCGCCGCCCAGCGCGGCCTGCACGTCGCCGTGGTGGAAAAGGAACGCCCCGGCGGGGTGTGCCTGAACTGGGGGTGCATACCCACCAAGGCCATGCTGCGCTCGGCGGAGGTATTCGAAACACTCAGCACAGCAGCCGATTTCGGGGTTAACGCCGACAACGTTCGCTTCGACTTCGCCGCCGTCCGCCGGCGCAAGGACGGCATCGTCGCGGAGCTGACCGGCGGCGTGGCGGGGCTACTGAAGGCCAACGGCGTCACCGTGATCGAGGGCCATGCCCGCTTCACGGGACCGACCACCGTGGAGATATTCGAGCCCGGTCCCTCGCCGGTCTTCGCCGACGGGCCCCGCTACGGCGCCGCCCCGGCCGGCACCGCGAGCCGCACGGTGACGGCCACCGACGTGATCGTCGCTACCGGGTCCGTGCCCGCGCACCTGCCCGTTCCGGGCGCCGAGTTGCCGGGCGTGATCACCTCCGACGGCGCGTTCGGATTGTCCGAGGTGCCCGAGCGGCTCGTCGTCATCGGTGGCAGCGCGGTCGGCGCCGAGTGGGCGGGGCTGTTCGCCACCTTCGGCGCGGACGTGACGATCGTGGAGATGCAGGATCGCCTGGTCCCGTCGGAGGACAAGGAGATCGGCGCCGCGCTGGGCCGTGCGTTCACCAAACGCGGCGTCAGCGTGCTGACCGGATGCACCGTCACCGGCATCGAGCAGAGTGGCGAGGCGCTGACGGTCGACGTCGACGGCGCGACGACTCGGAAAATCCAGGCCGACGTCGTGCTCGTCGGCGTGGGCCGTCGTCCCAACACCGCCGATCTCGACCTGAAGTACGCCGGAATCGACACCGACGCACGGGGATTCATCACCGTCGACGGCCGGCTGCGGACCACCGCCGAGCATGTCTACGCCATCGGCGATGTCACCGGCAGAGCCCTGCTGGCGCACGTGGCGTCCCATCAGGGCCTCACCGCCGCCGACGTGATCGCCGGACACGACGCCCGCATCGACTACACCGTGATCCCCGCGGCGACGTTCACCCATCCGGAGATCGCGAGCGTCGGCCTGACCGAGGAGGCGGCGCGCGCCGGCGGCCACGAGGTGATCACCGCGAAATTCCCGTTCGCCGCACTCGGACGAGCCAAGGCGCTCGGCGAGACCGAGGGCTTCTGCAAGATCGTGGCCGGGGCACGCCATCGGGAAGTACTCGGCGTGCACATCATCGGGCCCTCGGCCAGTGACCTGATCGCCGAAGGCGCACTGGCGATCTCGCTCGAAGCGACACTCGACGAACTCGCCGACACCATCCACGCCCACCCCACCCTCGGCGAGATCGGTATGGAAACAGCCCTGACCGGGCTCGGCCTGCCGATACACACCGCGCCGCGTTCACGTTGAGGAGCACCACCGTGACCACCACAACCCCGCAGCAGGCCACCCGCACCTCGGCCCGCCGCGCACCGAAGCGACCGGCCGTGTCGACCGCGCCGGAGCAAGCTCGATCCGCAGCGAGCGATTCTCTGCCGGCCGATCGAACCGCCACGCAGACAGCATCATTCGAGTCCCGTGTGGCGGCCGAGCATCCCGATACGCTGCGAAAGCTGTATCGCGACATGCTGTTCGTGCGCCGGTTCGAGGAGCGCACCGCACAGAGCTATCAGCAGGCCCGGATCGGCGGCTACTGCCACCTCAACCTCGGTGAGGAGGCCACCGTGGTCGGCCTCGGCGCGGCGATGCGCCCCACCGACTACCTGTTCACCAACTACCGCGAACACGGCTACGCCCTCGCCAAGGGCATCGCGCCCGGCCGGGTCATGGCCGAGCTGTACGGCCGCTCCACCGGCACCTCCAAAGGGTGGGGCGGATCGATGCACATGTACGACACCGAGACTCGGCTGCTCGGCGGCTACGCCATCGTCGGCGGCCAGGTACCCCTCGCCGTCGGCGCCGCACTGGCGATCGACTACCGCGGCGGCGACGATGTCGTCGTCTGCCAAATGGGTGAGGGCACAACGAATATCGGCGCCTTCCACGAATCGCTCAACCTCGCCGCACTGTGGAATCTGCCGATCGTCTTCCTGGTGGTCAACAACCAGACCGGCATGGGCACCACAGTGGAGAAGTCCTCCGCCGAACCCGATCTGTGGAAACGCGCCGCCGCCTATCGCATGCGCGGTGAACGCGTCGACGGCACCGACGTCCTCGCCGTCCGCGACACCGCCAGGGATCTCATCGACACCGCACGCCGCGACGGCCGGCCGGCACTGCTGGAGGCGGTCAGCCACCGGCTGAAAGGCCACTCGGTGGTCGACCCCGCGAAATACCGCACCGAGGAAACCGTGACGGCCGCACGATCCCACGACCCCATCGAGATCTGGAAGACCGCGCTACTGAAAGCCGGTGCGCTGAACGACGATTCGGCCGTTGCCCTGGACGCGGAGGTCCTCGCCGAGGTCGCCGCCGCCGTCGAGTTCGCCGACACCAGCCCGCACCCGCAGCCGTCGAGCCTGTTCGACTACACCTACGCCACCCCGGTGCCCGGCGATTCCCGCCGCCTGCCCGCCGACCCGCTCTTCACCGCCTGAGGACCGCCCCGTGCCTGTCATGACCTACCGCGAAGCGCTGCGCGAAACCCTGCGCGAGGAAATGCGCCGCGACGACGACATCTTCCTGATCGGCGAGGAGATCGGCGTCTTCGAAGGCTCCTACAAGATCACCGCCGGACTGCTGAACGAATTCGGCGAGCAGCGCGTCCGCGACACTCCCATCGCCGAGGAAGGATTCGTCGGCGCGGCCATCGGCGCCGCCATGCTCGGTCTACGCCCGATCGTCGAGATCATGACGATCAACTTCTCCCTGCTCGCCCTCGACCAGATCGTCAATCACGCCGCCAAGATCTACGGCATGTTCGGTGGGCAGACCAGCGTGCCGATGGTCATCCGCACCCCCGGCGGCGGCGGACAACAACTCGGCGCCACCCATTCCCAGAACATCGAGCTCTACTACGCGTTCGTTCCCGGCCTCAAGGTCGTGGCACCCAGCACACCCGCGGACGCCCGCGCCCTGCTCAAGGCCGCGATCGATGACGACGACCCGGTGCTGTTCCTCGAGAACCTGTCGCTCTACAACACCAAAGGCGAAGTACCGCAGGACCTTCCGCCCGCACAGATCGGCAAGGCCGCCGTCACCCGCGAAGGCACCGACATCACCCTCATCGGCTACTCCCGCATGGCCACCGTCTGCACCCAGGTCGCGGACGAACTTGCCGCCGAGGGCATCTCCGCCGAGGTGATCGACCTGCGTAGCCTGCGCCCGCTCGACCGCGACACCCTCGTCCGCTCGGTCCGCAAGACCGGCTGCGCGGTCATCGGTGAGGACGACTGGCTCACCTACGGCATCGGCGCCGAAATAGCGGCATCGATCTCCGACGGCGCCTTCGACTATCTCGACGCTCCCGTGCGCCGCGTCGCCATGGCCGAAGTGCCGCTCCCCTACGCCAAGCCGCTGGAGAAGCTGGCCCTGCCGTCCGTCGAATCGCTCTACACCGCCGCCGTCGAAACCCTTGCGGCCGTGGGCAAGCGACGCTGAGAGGAAAGACCGTTGTCCGAAATCACCATGCCCCGCCTCTCCGACACCATGGAAGACGGCGTCGTCGCCAACTGGCTCAAACAGGTCGGTGACACCGTCACCCGCGGCGAAGTGCTCGCCGAAATCGAGACCGACAAAGCCCTGATGGAACTCGAGGCCTACGACGACGGCGTCCTCCAACACATCATCGCCGCACCCGGAACGCGGGTTCCGATCGGCGAGCCCATCGCCATTCTCGGCGACGGCAGCGGGACCGCCGCCGCACCCGCGCCGTCATCGGCGGCTGTTCCGCAGACCCAGCCCGCATCGGCACGGCAGAGCATCGAGCAGCAGCCGGAACCGGCCGACATCGCATCGAAACGACGGCAGACCGCGCCACAGCCCGGCCCGTCCCCTGCCGACGCGGCGCCAGCAGGGTCTGTTGCGTCCTCCGCCGCAGATACCGTCCGCCGCAAATCCTCACCGCTGGCGCGCAAGATCGCGCAGGAACTCGGTGTCGACATCGCGACCGTCACCGGGACCGGCCCCGGCGGACGCATCACCCGACTCGATGTCGAAAATGCGCATGCGGCAGGCACTTCCGACGACGTGCACGCTGTCGCCGCATCGGAAACCTCGGAACCGGGCACCCCCGGCATCTCGGCCTCCGGCGACTACGACGAGATCCCCCTGACCACCATCCAACGCGTCTCCGCCACCCGCCTCACCGAGAGCAAACAGCAGGCGCCACACATCTATCTGACCAGCGCCATCGACGTCACCGAACTCCTGGCCTTCCGCGCCCGGATCAACGAGTCACTCGCCGACACCGGGGCCGGCAAGGTCAGCGTCAACGATCTGCTGGTCAAAGCCGTCGCCACCGCACTACGCGCCAACCCCGCCGTCAACGTCTCCTTCGCCGGCGACACCCTGCGCCGCCACCACGGCATCCACCTCGGCGTCGCCGTCGCCACCCCCGCCGGCCTGCTCGTCCCCGTGATCCGCGACGCCGACCGCAAACCCGTCTCGGCCATCGCCGCCGAAACCCGCGACAAAGCCGAACGCGCCCGCGACCGCAAACTCCGCGCCGAGGAAATGACCGGCGGCACCTTCACCATCTCCAACCTCGGCATGTACGGCATCGAACACTTCACCGCCGTCATCAACCCGCCCGAAGCCGCCATCCTCGCCATCGGCGCCGCCACCGACGAACTCCGCCTCGACGGCGACGAAGTCGTGAGCCGAAAGATTATGCGCGTCACCATGTCCGCCGACCACCGCGCCATCGACGGAGCCGTCGCCGCCCAATTCCTCGCCCAACTGAAGGAGCTGATCGAACACCCACTGCGCATCGTGATGTGAGGCCGGTGCGGCGTGGGCAGGCGGCGGAGGCTCCCCCACGCCGAATCGCCGTTGAGCCAGAACTTGAAGTTGACGTCAAGTTCAGATTAAATGGCAATCAGTCCAGTTGTGGTGCACCTCGGCTTCCCGGATTCGGCGGTGGAGCGTCGAGCACCCCGAGAGGAGCCGGGTGATGAGCGGGCAGCAGGCGGAGAATCCGGAGTTCGCGCAGATCGTAGAGGCCGTCGTCCTCGGCATGCCCGCGGCGCGACATCTGGGGTTCGCGTTCCGCCGCGTCGAACGGGGCGAGGTCGAGATCGTGCAGCCCTATCGCACGGAGTTGACCGAGCACAACGGCAACTTTCAGGGCGGCGTGATCGGGTCGCTCGCGGACTTCGCCGGTGGTTCCGCGGCGGGGACGCTGTTACCGGCCGGCTGGGTGAACATGACGGTCGACTACACCGTCAAACTTCTGTCTCCGGCGCGAGGTGAGTATCTAGTGGCCCGCGGGCGGGTCGTGAAGCCCGGCAAGGCGCTCACCGTCGCGGCGGCCGAGGTCTACGGTGTCGACCAGGGCGCCGAAACACTCTGTGCGACAGCGTTGGTCACGATGCGAAACATCGACCTGCGCAGACCAGGAGCTACGCCCGCGGCTTCCGCCGCCGGTCGCGGGGATGCGTGAGTCGACCGCTCGCCGGATTTCTCTGTTCGGGCCTACACGTGCGAACACATCCTCGGCAACCCGGTGATCGGCGCGATGGCGAGGCCGAGTCGGGGCGCATTGTTACTGTTTTTCATGACCAGTGACTCGGCGCGGCGTAGAGAACAGCTGCGCAAATTCCTCCGCAGTCGCCGCGAACGGCTCGACCCCGCCGAGGTCGGGCTGGTGGCGACCGGACGACGTCGCACGCCGGGCCTGCTGCGCGAAGAGGTCGCACAGCTCGCGGGGGTCGGAGTGTCCTGGTACACGTGGCTCGAGCAGGGGCGCGATATCAAGGTGTCGACCGAAGTGCTGGACGCGATCGCGAGCGCACTGCGATTGACCGAGTGGGAGCGGGCCCACGTGTATCGGCTGGCAGGGATGAATCCGCCTCGGGCCGTGCGGGATCGGGATGCACAGGTCACCGCGGAACTGCGGCATCTGCTCACGGTGTGGTCACCGCGGCCCGCGGTGCTGCGTGACCGGTACTGGAACATCCTGGCCGTCAACGACGCGGCACGGATGGCCTTCGGCTACGACTGCGACGACTACAACTGTCTCGTCTCGTTTTTCACCAACGCGAGCTACCGGGAAATGCACCTGCACTAGGCCGCCGCCGCACCGGCGGTCGTCGCCGCCTATCGCGCGGATGCGGCGCTGAACGATCCCGAATTCGACAGGGTGATCACCGAACTCTCCACGATCAGCGCGGAATTCGCCGAACTGTGGGCCCGGCAGGAGGTGGGCGCCCCGACGCAGGCGGTGCACGCGGTGCGCCATCCGGCGGCGGGCGAGCTGTTCTTCGACACCACCACGTTGATCGTCGCGGACCATCCCGATTGGCATCTGGTGCTGTACAACCCCCGGCCGGGCACCGGGACCGAGCAGCGGCTGAGCCTGCTGACGCGGGATCGAACGGCCGCACCCGCATAGCCTGGTGGTGGTTATCCCACGTTGATCTCGCACTGGTTGTCGAGTCCGGCCCTCGGCAGGCTTCTTCCCATGGCACACAACAGATTCGACGGCAAGATCGCACTGGTCACGGGCGGGACGAGCGGTATGGGACTGGCCACCGCGCGGCGGTTGCGTGACGAGGGCGCGCGGGTGATCGTCACCGGCCGCGACCCGGGCCGGCTGGCCGCGACCGCCGATGAACTCGGGCCGGAGGCGCTCGCGATCGCCGGCGACACGACCGACCTCGCCGCCATCGATGCCGTCTTCGAGACCGTCCGGAACGGGTACGGCCGATTGGACGTGCTTTTCGTGAATGCGGGCATCGGATTCTTTCCGCCGACCGATGCGGTGACCGAGGCCGATTTCGACCGGGTGATCGGCGTCAACCTCAAAGGGGTGTTCTTCACCGTGCAGAAGGCGATTCCGCTACTGGCCCCCGACGCGGCCGTCGTGATCAACGCCTCGTGGGCACTGCACCGCGGCATGCCGTTCGGCTCGCTGTATTCGGCGACCAAGGCCGCGGCGCACAATCTGGCACGCACGTTCGCTGCCGAGTTGGGCGCCAAGGGAATTCGGGTCAACTCGGTGAGCCCGGGATATATCGACACCCCCGCGCTGCGGGCCGAGCTTCCCGAGGCCGTGCAGAGCGCTGTGGCCGGCGATATCGTCGCCGGCCGGATCGGGTCCGCCGAGGACGTCGCCGCCACTGTGGCCTTCCTGGCCTCGTCCGAGGCGTCGTACATCACCGGCCAGGATCTGCTCGTCGACGGAGGGCTGGTGGGCCTGGTTCCGAGCGCTGCGACCTGATCCCCCGGCCATAGCACTGCGCAAAACGCGGTTCACCGGGGCGCGTGGGCTCCTCTGTCGGAGGCAGCGGAAGTCACCGATTCGCGCCGGCACTGCCGGTGCCGGCGATCGGCACACACCACGAAGACCGGAAATCTGTCGTCTCGCGGACGCGGCTGGAAATGCACCCGCACCGGTCGATCCGACAGCAGCGGCACCTCCCCCTCCAGCGAGGTGTAGACCCACGGCCCCTCGTCGAGTTCGACGATCGCGACCGTCGACGGCGCACCACCAGCACCGGCACGGTCCACCACCCGCCACGACACGATCGAACCCACACCCGACGACGGCACCCGTTCCAGGTCATCCGACGCACACGAGGAACACCCCGCCGTGAGCGGCGCGAACAACTTGTCACACTTCGCGCATCGCCGGATCATCAAGATCTCTTCCGTGGTGCCGGCATGGGACCTGTGCCGAAGCTCGGGTGCAGACATCGAATCCTCCGCAACGTGACCGATAGATACGAACTCCAGGTTCGTCGCCGGCGACCACCATCGCGACGGTAGAACTACCTGTGCGTATACCTATTTTTCGGAGACCGACGTGTCGAGCCGCGAACCCCACGGATTCGACGTGGGGCACATTGCAGGCCTTCTGACCTGCACAGACAGAGTGGGCGCAGAGGGGTTCGAACCCCCGACCGCTGGTGTGTAAAACCAGTGCTCTACCACTGAGCTATACGCCCGGACTTCACCGGCCGGGCGGCGGTGAAGATGGTGTGCTGCGCGGGGCCGGTTGACCGGGACCGTGCGCGGCGGTTCATGAATCTAGTGCAGTGAGCGCTTTCTCCCAAGCCGCCTGGTCACGGGGCTCTCCGGGGCCGTTCATCTCGGCGAAGCGGATGATTCCGTCCTTGTCCACGACGAAGGTGCCGCGGTTGGGGAAGCCGGTTTTGTCGTTGAAGACACCGTAGGCCTGGGTGACGGCGCCGTGTGGCCAGAAATCCGACAGCAGCGGGAAGGTGTAGCCCTGCTCGGCCGCCCAGATCTTGTGGGTGGGCGGGGGTCCGACGGAGATGGCGAGGATCTCGGCGTTGTCGTTCTGGAACTTCGGCAGTTCGTCGCGCACCTTGCACAGCTCACCCTGGCAGATGCCGGTGAAAGCCAGCGGATAGAAGACGATCAGGACATTCTTGTGGCCCCGGTAATCGGCGAGGCTCACATCCTGGTTGTTCTGATCCTTCAGCGTGAAATCCGGTGCGGCCGTTCCCACTTCGAGCGGCATGCGCAGTCCTCCTGTCTTCGACGGCGGGCTGTTCCGGTACTCGGCGGCCGCCCGTGCGAAACAATAGTCACGCGGTGGATCAGCGCTGCTTCGAGGGCGTCTTGGGCTGCATCAGCTTGGTGCCGGTCCAGGTGCCGAGGCTGACCGGTGTGGTCGACGTCAACCCCGCGGTGGGGGCGGATTCGGCGATCTCGCTGGGGTCGACATGGCCGGGCTGACCGGTCTTGGGGGTGAGTACCCACACGACACCGTCCTCGGCGAGCGGACCGATGGCATCCATCAGCTCGTCGACCAGGTCCCCGTCTCCGTCGCGCCACCACAGCAGTACGACGTCGATCACCTCGTCGGTGTCCTCGTCGAGTAGCTCGGAGCCGATCGCGTCCTCGACAGACGCCCTCAACTCGTCTGCGGTGTCCTCGTCCCAGCCCAATTCCTGAACCGCCATGCCGTGGGCAATGCCAAGCTTCTGAGCGTAGTTCTGCGCGTCCGCCGCGGCGACCACGGTGGTGTCCTCCTCAACTCCCGACAACAGATAGTTGCAAGCGAACATGGTTATCGGCCGCAACGCAAGCCGATCCGCCCAAATAGCCTCCGAAATGTCGCGGATGCATGCCCCGGGGCGAAGCCCGCAGAGGCGGTTCGCAACGCCCTGAGCGGCCCCGGGACATCCGTTTCCCGGCTATCGCGCCGGGCATGCGGTCCGCACCGCGTTCAGCGCGTCGTTGACTCGCTTACTCGCGTCGTTGAGCGTGCCGACCGGTGCGGTGTAGGTCATCTTGCGGGATTCGCCGGCCAGACCGCGGGCGGCGTTCACGTATTCGGTGAGCTTCTGCGCGAGATCCGGGGGTAACGCGTCGCCGGCGGCGGTGACCCGCCCCTCCACGGTCCGCGCGGCGTCCTCGAGGGTCTGCGCTGCGGAATCGCGCTTGGCGTCCTGGTCGGGGGCGTTCGCATCGTGCGCGTCGACGAAGTCGTTGTACTTCGTCACCGCGGCACCGGTGGTGTCACGGAACGGTGTGCAGTTGTCGGCGACGGCTTTCGTCTGCGCGGCAGCCTTTTTCGACGAGGTGGCCGCGGCCGAGGACGCTGCCATCTCGGTCCGGAACGCGGCCGCGTCCGCCTGGTTCACGGTCGCGGTACCGTGGACAGCGGTAGAGCATCCTGCCACCACGAGTCCGGTGCCGACCGCCAAGGTCGCGCACGTCAGTCCGAACCCACGTGGGTTCAGCAGTTTCATCGTCCTCCCCGCTTCTCGAGCAGTCGAAAGAATGTCTTGTGGCGAGTTCGCTGCAACGAGCGTCACAGCCTAGCGAACGGTACTGGATTTACGGCTGACATGATGACCTGGGACGCATCATCGACAAGGATGTGAGGTGCGCCCCAAACCGTGAGCGACGGACGGCCCGCACACCAGCGGTGCTGCCCGGGGTTAGAGCCATCAGCTTGTCCACCCCCTGTACGAGGAGCATTGATTTTGACCGACCTGATGCACCCGATTTCGTCAAGTTCTGCATCCGACCCCGAGCCGACGAGCGCCAACGGTTCCGCCGACCACCAGTCGGCGCCCGCCCGCCCGGCCGGTGCGCGTGTGCGTGTGATCCGCGAGGGGGTGGCGTCATATCTACCGGACATCGACCCGGAGGAGACGAGCGAGTGGCTCGACTCCTTCGACGAGATGCTCGAGCGCGAGGGCCCCGGCCGCGCACGCTATCTGATGCTGCGCCTGCTGGAGCGCGCCGGTGAACGTCACGTCACCATCCCGTCGTTGACCTCCACCGATTACGTCAACACCATCCCCACCGAGAACGAGCCGTGGTTCCCCGGTGATGAAGAGGTCGAGCGCCGCTACCGCGCCTGGATCCGCTGGAACGCCGCGGTCATGGTGCATCGCGCGCAACGGCCGGGAATCGGTGTGGGCGGCCATATTTCGACCTACGCGTCGTCCGCGGCGCTGTACGAGGTCGGCTTCAACCACTTCTTCCGTGGCAAGAACCATCCCGGCGGCGGCGACCAGATCTTCATCCAGGGCCACGCCTCCCCCGGCATCTACGCCCGCGCCTTCCTCGAGGGCCGGCTGACCGAGGATCAGCTCGACGGGTTCCGCCAGGAATACAGCCACGGCGGTCCGGGCCACGGGCTGTCGTCGTATCCGCACCCGCGACTGATGCCCGATTTCTGGGAATTCCCCACGGTCTCCATGGGCTTGGGCCCGATGAACGCCATCTACCAGGCGCGCTTCAACCATTACCTGCACGATCGCGGGATCAAGGACACCTCCGATCAGCACGTGTGGGCCTTCCTCGGCGACGGCGAGATGGACGAGGCGGAATCGCGCGGCCTGGCCCATGTGGCGGCGCTGGAGGGTCTGGACAATCTGACCTTCGTCATCAACTGCAACCTGCAGCGGCTCGACGGCCCGGTCCGCGGTAACGGCAAGATCATCCAGGAGCTGGAGTCGTTCTTCCGCGGCGCCGGCTGGAACGTCATCAAGGTGATCTGGGGCCGGGAGTGGGACGCGCTGCTGGGCGCCGACCGCGACGGCGCGCTGGTCAACCTGATGAACTCCACCCCGGACGGCGACTACCAGACCTACAAGGCCAACGACGGCGCCTACGTGCGCGAGCACTTCTTCGGCCGCGATCCGCGCACCAAGGATCTGGTCAAGGATCTGACCGATCAGCAGGTCTGGAACCTCAAGCGCGGTGGCCACGACTACCGCAAGATCTACGCGGCCTACGCCGCGGCGCTGGCGCATCAGGGCAAGCCGACGGTGATCCTGGCCAAGACCATCAAGGGTTACGGCCTGGGCAAACACTTCGAGGCGCGCAACGCGACGCACCAGATGAAGAAGATGACGCTCGACGATCTGAAGGCGTTCCGCGACGTGCAGCGCATTCCGATCACCGACGCCCAGCTCGAGGCCGATCCGTATCTGCCCCCGTACTACCACCCGGGCATGGATTCGCACGAGATCGGCTACATGCTGGACCGCCGCCGCGCCCTGGGTGGCTTCCTGCCCGAACGGCGTTCGGCGGCAAAGCCTTTGCAGCTGCCCGGCGACGCGCCCTACGCCTCGGTGCGCAAGGGTTCGGGCAAGCAGAACGTCGCGACCACCATGGCGTTCGTGCGGCTGATGAAGGAACTGTTGCGCGACAAGGAGATCGGCAAGCGCATCGTGCCGATCATCCCGGACGAGGCCCGCACCTTCGGTATGGACTCGTGGTTCCCGTCGTTGAAGATCTACAACCGCAACGGGCAGTTGTACACCTCCGTCGACGCGGAATTGATGCTGGCCTACAAAGAAAGTCAAGTGGGCCAGATTCTGCACGAGGGCATCAACGAGGCCGGATCGACCGCATCGTTCACCGCGGCCGGCACGTCGTACGCCACCCACGGCGAGCCGATGATCCCGCTCTACATCTTCTATTCGATGTTCGGGTTCCAGCGCACCGGCGACGGCCTGTGGGCGGCCGCCGACCAGCTGGCCCGCGGCTTCGTACTCGGCGCGACCGCCGGGCGCACCACGCTGACCGGCGAGGGGTTGCAGCACAACGACGGCCATTCGCTGCTGCTGGCCTCCACCAATCCGGCGGTGGTCGCCTACGATCCGGCGTTCGCCTTCGAGATCGCCCACATCGTGCGCGACGGCCTGCGACGGATGTACGGGGGCGGGCGAGCGCAGCTCGGTCCGGGCGGAACCCTCGCCTCCGAGATGCCCGGGACCCATCCGGTGATGAAGGACGACGTCTTCGGCGGCGAGAACGTCTTCTACTACATCACCCTCTACAACGAGCCGTATCAGCAGCCGGCCGAGCCGGACGACCTCGACGTCGAGGGCCTGCTGAAGGGCATCTACCTGTACCGCCGGGGCGGCGAGGGTGACGTGCGCGCCCAGATCCTGGTCGCGGGTGTGACGCTGCCCGACGGCCTGCGCGCGCAGGAACTGCTGGGCGAGGACTGGGGTGTGCAGGCGGACGTGTGGTCGGTGACCTCGTGGAGCGAGCTGCGCCGGGAGGCGCTGGCCAAGGAGATCCACACGCTGCGGCATCCGGATGCCGGAACCGACGCGCCGTACATCACGCGAGTGCTGTCGCAGGCGCAGGGGCCGTTCGTGGCGGCCTCGGACTGGATGCGCGCGGTGCCGGACCAGATCCGCAAATGGGTCCCCGGTGACTACACCACGCTGGGCACCGACGGATTCGGGTTCTCCGACACCCGGCAGGCGGCGCGGCGGGTGTTCAACGTCGACGCCCAATCCATCGCGCTGGCGGCGCTGGAGGCCCTGGGACGCACCGGCGGGGTCGATCCGTCGGTGGTCGGGCAGGCCGCAACCCGCTACCGCATCGACGACGTCGACGCCGCGCCGAAATCGATGAGCAGCGAAGAACAGCTCGCGTGACCGTTCCGGTAGGGGCGCGAATCGCGCCCCTACCGGGGGGTTGCGGAGACCGACAGCGCGATGACGGAATATTGAACAGTGGAACGTAAACCGCCGCGGCCTCGCCGGGTTTCCGAGGGGTCGTCCGAGCACGAGGTCTATCTGCCGACCGGGGCGCTGTCCCCCAATCGGCAAACCCGCGATCCGCTGCCGGACACCCTGCTGAAACGGGTGAAGCAGTTCTCCGGGCGGCTGTCCACCGAGGCGATCGCCTCGATGGAGGACCGGCTACCGTTCTTCGGCGATCTGGATGCCGCCCAGCGCGCGGGCGTGCAGATGCTGGTGCAGACAGCGGTGGTCAATTTCCTGGAGTGGTTGCAGGATCCGGAAAGCGATATCCGTTTCAGCCTCGACGCGTTCCAGGTGATTCCGCAGGACCTGGCCCGCCGGCTGACCTTGCGGCAGACCGTCGACATGGTCCGGGTCGCGATGGAGTTCTTCGAGCAGTGGCTGCCGGCGCTGGCCCGCAACGACCGCCAGCTGGTGGCACTCACCGAGGCGGTGCTGCGCTACGGCCGCGAACTCGGTTTCGCCGCGGCGTCGGTCTACGCCTCCGCGGCCGAATCCCGCGGCGCCTGGGACACCCGCCTGGAGGCGCTGGTGGTCGACGCCGTGGTGCGTGGTGACACCGGCGCCGAAATGCTCTCGCGCGCCGCCACATTGAACTGGGATGCCACCGCCGCCGCGACGGTGCTGGTCGGCACACCACCGAAAGATCAAGTGGCCGTGGTGAGTTCGGTGCACGTCGTCGCCGCCCGGCACGGCCGCGCGGCGCTCGCGGTGGTGCAGGGTTCGCGGCTGGTGATGGTGGTCAGCGGCAATCTCGGCGATACCGGCTACCCCTCGCCGTTCCTGATGGATCTGCTCGCCGAGGCGTTCTCCGAGGGGCCCGTGGTGATCGGCCCGACCATGCGCACGCTGTCGGCGGCGCACGTCAGCGCGGTGGAGGCGATGGCCGGAATGGAGGCCGTGGTGGGCTGGCGGGCGGCGCCGCGGCCGGTGCACGCCTCCGAACTTCTGCCCGAGCGAGCCCTGCTCGGCGATCGGGCTGCGGTCGACGCTCTCAACGAGTATCTTGTGCTACCGTTGGCCGCCGCCGGGTCGGCCTTGTCGGACACGCTCGACGCCTACCTCGATTGCGGTGGAGCGGTCGAGACTTGCGCCCGGCAGCTGTTCGTTCATCCAAATACGGTCCGCTATCGGCTCAAGCGCATCGCCGAGGTCACCGGCCGGGATCCGATGAATCCTCGTGACGCCTATGTGCTCCGAATCGCGGCAACAGTGGGTCGTTTGACACGAATGCGTAACGAATCGTCTACACCTGCCTCAGAAGACTCGCAGGCAACTTTCTACGAAGATCGTCTGTAACGGACATCGGGGCGCTGTCGATCGCCTCGACCCACGTGCCGTTTTGTGGGGTCCACACAAAAGCGTCGCTCAAACATCATCGGCGCCGACATCTCCACGGACCCCCCTCACAGTGTTTTGTTAGAGGCGTGATCGCGTTGTTCGCCCCTGGACAGGGCTCTCAGACACCCGGCATGCTCGCGCCATGGCTCGATCTTCCCGGCGCGCGTGACCGCCTCGAACTGTGGTCCAAGGCCTCCGGCCTGGATCTGCTCCGCCTCGGCACCACCGCCACCGCGGAGGAGATCACCGATACCGCGGTGACCCAGCCGCTGGTCGTCGCCGCCGCGCTGCTGGCTTTCGCCGAGATTCCGCACGAAGCGGTCCCGGCGGATACCATCGTCGCCGGACATTCGGTCGGCGAGCTCGCCGCCGCAGCCGTCGCCGGTGTCGTCTCTCCCGACGACGCGGTGAAACTGGCCGCGATTCGCGGTGCGGAGATGGCCAAGGCGTGTGCGCTGGTTCCGACCGGCATGTCCGCCGTGCTCGGTGGCGACGAAGCCGCCGTGCTCGACCGGCTCGCCGAACTCGACCTGGTCCCGGCCAACCGCAACGCGGTCGGCCAGATCGTGGCGGCGGGCCGGCTGGATGCGCTGGCGGAACTGGCCGCGAACCCGCCGGAAAAGGCGCGGATTCGCGCGCTGCCCGTCGCCGGGGCCTTCCACACCGCGTTCATGGCACCCGCCCAGGACGCCGTGGCCGAAGCCATCTCCCAGATGGTCCCCGGTGAGCCGACCCGTACCCTGCTGTCGAACTACGACGGCAAGCCGGTCGACTCGGGCAAAGACGCCATCGAGAAGCTGGCGGCACAGGTGACCCGGCCCGTCCGGTGGGATCTGTGCACCGAAACCGTTCGCGCGGCAGCGGTTTCCGCGGTGGCCGAGTTGCCGCCGGCCGGAACCCTGGTCGGCATCGCCAAGCGGGAGCTCAAGGGCACCCCGAATCTGGCGCTGAAGACCCCCGAGAACATCCCCGCGTTTGTCGAGCTCTCGGCAACCGGCTAGCTTTCCTCGCGGCTCGCAGTGACGCGACCGTGAGCGAGCAGGACGAAACATTCGTCCACCTCGTACCGAAGAAATAATCGGGACCTCCGATTCACGTCGGACCAACGAAAGAACAAGAAGGGAGCCACCAAGTGGCCGCTCTGACCCAGGAACAGATCGTCGAAGAGCTCGGCAAGATCATCGAAGAGGTGACCGGCATCGAGCCCTCCGAGGTGACGATCGAGAAGTCTTTCGTCGATGACCTGGACATCGACTCGCTGTCGATGGTCGAGATCGCCGTGCAGACCGAGGACAAGTACGGCGTGAAGATCCCCGACGAGGATCTTGCCAGCCTCAAGACCGTGGGTGACGCCGTCTCCTACATCCAGAAGCTCGAGGCCGAGAACTCCGACGCGGCCGCTGAGCTCAAGGCCAAGTTCGACGCCCAGTAAGGCCGACACCGTGACCACTCCTTCCACTTTGAACGGGAACTTCCCGAACGTCGTCGTCACCAGCATGGCGGCGACCACGTCGATCGCGGGTGACGTCGATGCGACGTGGAAGGGACTCCTCAACGGCGAGAGCGGCATCGACGTTCTCGAGGATTCCTTCATCGAGGAATACGACCTCCCGGTTCGCATCGGCGGCCACCTGAAGGTTTCGCCGGACACCCTGCTCAGCCGGGTCGAGATCCGCCGCATGGCCTATGTCGAGCGGCTGGCGATGGTGCTGGGGCGCGAGGTGTGGAAGAACGCCGGCAGCCCCGAGGTCGACCCCGAGCGCCTGGCCGTGTCGATCGGCACCGGTCTCGGCGGCGGCGACGCGCTCATCGACTCGGTGGACAAGCTGAAGAACGGCGGCTACCGCAAGATCTCGCCGCTGGCCGTTCAGATGGTCATGCCGAACGGGCCGTCCGCTGTCGTGGGCCTCGAACTGGGGGCCAAGGCGGGAGTGGTCACCCCGGTCTCGGCATGTTCGTCGGGATCCGAGGGCATCGCCAACGCGTGGCGGATGATCGTCATGGGCGACGCCGACATGGTCGTCACCGGCGGTGTCGAGGGCTACATCTCCGACGTGCCGATCGCCGCGTTCTCCATGATGCGCGCGATGAGCACCCGCAACGACGACCCCAAGGGCGCGTCGCGGCCGTTCGACAAGGATCGTGACGGCTTCGTCTTCGGCGAGGCCGGTGCACTGATGGTCGTCGAGACCGAAGAGCACGCCAAGGCACGCGGGGCCACCATCCACGCTCGCCTGCTGGGTGCCGGCATCACTTCCGACGGCTTCCACCTGGTCGCCCCGGATCCCACGGGTGCCGGTGCGGCGCGCGCCATGGAGCGCGCCATGCAGACCGCCGGACTGTCGAAGTCCGACATCACGCACATCAACGCGCACGCGACCGCCACCCCGATCGGGGACACCGCGGAAGCGAACGCGATTTACAGGGCCGTGGGCAAGCACGCCTCGGTCTACGCGCCCAAGTCCGCCCTGGGCCACTCGATCGGCGCCGTGGGTGCCCTCGAGTCGGTGCTCACAGTGCTCAGCATTCGCGACGGCATCGTTCCGCCCACGCTGAACCTGGAGAACCAGGACCCGGAGATCGACCTGGATGTCGTGCACGGTGAGGCCCGTCGCCAGGACATCGAGTACGCGATCAACAACTCGTTCGGTTTCGGCGGCCACAACGTGGCGCTGGCCTTCGGACGGTACTGATCCGACTCGTCGACAACGTACTGTCGACAACTTCAGCGAACCCGGTGGGGCTTTTCGGCCAAGGCAGATCCCCTCGTCGAAAAGCCCCACCGGGATTTTTCATCTTTCGCAGCCGCGTCAGCGACTCCACATTCCATCGAGGAGAGACCGCGATGACCATCATGGCCCCCGCGCAGGCGGATGCCACGACCGATCCCCGTGATCCGCTGGGTCGGTTGCAGCGCTTCTTCGATCCCGGAACCGTCCTTCCGCTCCACCCCCGCGACAAGTCCGGCGTGCTGGCCGCCATCGGCGAGGTCGACGGCGTGCGCACCGTCGCGTACTGCTCCGACGCCACCGTGATGGGCGGCGCCATGGGTGTCGACGGGTGCAAGCACATCGTGGACGCGATCGATACCGCCATCGATTCCCGGATCCCCGTCGTCGGCATCTGGCATTCGGGCGGCGCCCGCCTGGCCGAGGGTGTCGAGGCACTGCACGCGGTCGGCACCGTCTTCGAGGCCATGGTGCGCGCCTCGGGCCTGGTCCCCCAGATTTCGGTGGTGGTCGGCTTCGCCGCCGGCGGCGCCGCGTACGGCCCCGCTCTGACCGACGTCGTGATCATGGCGCCCGAGGGCCGCGTCTTCGTCACCGGACCGGATGTCGTCAAGTCGGTCACCGGCGAGAACGTCGACATGGCCACCCTCGGTGGGCCCGAGACCCACGGCAAGAAGTCCGGTGTGTGCCATATCGTCGCCGACGACGAGAACGACGCGATGCACCGCGGCCGCCGCCTGGTCTCGATGTTCGCCGAACAGGGCGAATTCGACCTGTCCGCCGCCGCGCACGGCGATGTGGACCTCAAGGCGATGCTGCCGGAGTCGGCCAAGCGCGCCTACGACGTCAAGCCGGTCGTGCGCGAGCTGCTCGACAAGATCCCCTCGCCGGACGGCAACGACGAATCCTCCTTCGAGGAGATGCAGGGCGGTTACGCCCGCAGCATCGTCACCGGCCTGGGCCGCCTCGGTGGTCGCACGGTCGGCGTCCTCGCCAACAACCCGCTGCGCATGGGCGGCTGCCTCACCAGCGAATCCGCCGAGAAGGCAGCGCGTTTCGTGCGCCTGTGCAACTCCTTCGGCATCCCGCTGGTCGTCGTCACCGACGTGCCCGGCTACCTGCCCGGTGTCGGCATGGAATGGGAGGGCGTGGTGCGCCGCGGCGCGAAGCTGCTGCACGCCTTCGCCGAGGCTCGCGTCCCGCGCGTCACGCTGGTGACCCGGAAGATCTACGGCGGCGCCTACATCGCGATGAACGCCCGCTCGCTGGGCGCCACCGCCGTGTACGCCTGGCCGGAGTCCGAGGTGGCCGTGATGGGCGCCAAGGCCGCGGTCGGCATCCTGCACAAGAAGGCCATCGCGAAGGCCCCCGAAGAGGAGCGTGAGGCCCTGATCGAGCGCCTCACCGCCGAACACGAGACCATCGCCGGCGGAGTCGGACGGGCCCTGTCCCTCGGCGTCGTGGACGAGGTCATCGACCCGGCCAAGACCCGGTCCACCATCGCCGCCGCGCTGGCCTCGGCCCCGGCCCAGCCCAGCCACAACAAGAACATTCCGCTGTAAAGCGTTAGACGCCAACACATTACGGATGGTCTCCCTTGCGGAGGCCACCCGTAATGTCTTTCCGGCCCGGCATTTCCGGTTCGGCTACACACCTCCCAGGACAGGGAATAGTCCTGGATCGTGCCCAACCAGTTGACAGGTCATAATCGGGTACCGCCCGCTGTCGAGAGGCGTGAACGCCGGCGAACGCCTCCACAGCCGACACCACGCGACTCGCCGTGCGACGACGAGGGAGATCGGCGTGGACCAGTCACTGTCGGTGAACCCCGCCGAGTTGCGCGCTTCGGCCGCGGAACTGGAACGACTGGCCGACGAGGCCGCCCTGATCACGTCCGCGCTACGGTCGGCGCTCGAACACGAAGGGCACTGCTGGGGTGCGGATGAGCCCGGAAAGACCTTCGCGCACACGTATGTGCCCGACGCCGAACGCGGCCTCGAAGGACTCGAGAATCTCACCGGGAACCTGCGCGCATTGCGTAAAAATGCCGCCGAGGCGGCGGATGCCTTCGAAGACAACGATGTGAGCAGCGCACGGGCGGTGCAACGCTCGGGTGCGCCGAACGCTGCACCGGGATTCGATGTACCCGTCACCGCACCGACTACGCCGTTCGGTTCCGCGCCGTCGCATCCCGTTTCCAGCGAGTTGCCGGGCCCGCCCGCGCCCCATGAGGGTCGACGCCCTGATGGGGCGGCGGTCGATCAGGGGCCGCCCTCGTCCGACGGTCTGACGCGGATGCCTGATGCCGCGGCACGGTCCACCGGCTGGCCGACTCCCGCCACGGACGGCAGCGAATCCTCCCCGGCTGCGCCCGGCATTCGGACTCCCCCGGCGACCGGACACGCGGACGCAGACGCGCAGCCGCAGTCTTCTACTCCGGCACCTGCGACAGCGCCGGCGCCTCCATCTTCGGCCGCCACCGCTGAGCAGCAGAAGACCTCCACGCCGTCGCGGGTGGAGACCCCGTGGGCGCGAAACACTGCCGGCACACCCTGGACGGGCGCACCCGGCGCCACCGACGCACCCGCGACGCCGGGCAACACCACACCACCACGGGTAGCATCGCCGCGAACTACCGACCGCCCCGCCGGCCCCGAAAAGCCGGCACCGAAGCGGGGCGGCGCGCCACGACCGAACGCTCCACGCCGTCGCCGATCTGCACCCGCACGTCCGCGCACCGCCGCTGCCGCGGCGTCGGAGCTCGCACAGGACATGGCGGCCAGGCACGGTCTCGATATTCTCGGATTCGATTCGGGCGGCGTCTCCGCGGATACCGTGCGCGAGATCGCGGCCGCACTCGATGTCATCCGGGCCAGATACCCGGTGCACCTGCGCGGACTCGAAATCACGAGTAGCGCCGAACCATACTGCGAAGTCGAGAACCGCGCTCCCGTAACGCACGCTGCGCACGCCGAGCCGTGGATCACGGTGAGCCGAGCTGCCGCTGTCGATCCCCTCCTGCTCACCCCACCACCTACGGCCGGGCAGGCGGCGATCTACCGAGAGCGGCCGCTGTTCGCCGCCATGGTGCGCGAACTCGGCGCCGCTCTGGAAATGACGTGCGGCTCTCCTGTTCGCGAGGAAGCCCAGCGCGCGCTGATCAGAGCGTATCTGCGGCTCGACGGTGTCCAGCACGAATCCCTGGCGCGAGTGGTCCGCGGCTATAAGCTGTGGCGCGCCCAGCTCGGCCCGGATTGCTTCCGGGGCAACGTTTTCGCGCCCTCGCGCGCGTTGGCGGTTGCCTTCGCCGCCGGGGAATTGACCGCCGGGTCCGAAGGGCCGGCACGTGTGCTGCACGGTCTGCTGGTATCCCGGGCGATGTCACCGGAAACCCGCTGAGGTCGAGGTTCGCCCGCCGTGACCTTGACCTTGCCACCGTGGTTGCCCGAACCGGTGATGACCTGTGTAGCGGGCCATTTTCCCACCGGCGACGAATCAGCGATGCGCCGCTGCGCCGACGCCTGGGCCGACACCGCCGATCAGTGCCGTCCCATGGCCGAACGGCACACCGCCGCGGCCCGCACCATCCGGGCCGCCGGGCTCGGGCATACCGTCGACCAGTTCGCCCAACAGCACACAGAATTGGCCGACACCTGGCGTGACCAGGCCACCTACTGCGACAGCATGGCCAAGCAGTTGTACGAGGGTGCGAACAGCATCGAATTCCAGAAGCTGGTCTGCATCTTCACCGCAGGTGTGCTGGCGGCACAGTTGATTCGAGACGGGATCGCCTTCGCCGCCGGCGGGGGCCTGCTGGCAATTGCCGACCGGATGGCGGCCGAGACGGCGCTGGGAATACTCCGCAAGAAGGTGATCATGTGGCTGGCCGGCGCGGGCGTCAAGGCCGCAGCCGAGCGAGGCCTTCTCGTTCTCGCGCGCAACGCGGTGATCATCGGCATGGCCCAGGGCGGGCTCGTCAACCTGGCAGCGCAAGGCGTGCAGATCATGCAGGGACATCGAGACGACATCGATCCGGCGTCGGCCGCAGTGGCCATCATCGCAGGCGGTGCCGGCGGCGCGGCCGGCGCTGTCGTCGGTCACGCGGTCGCGCCCGTACCCGCCATGTTCGGCCGCACGGCGGCGCGGACATTCGACCGCCTGGCTCCGCATCTCGGCAGCAACATCACCGCAGGCTTGCGTCAGGCTGCCGCAACCCGGGCCGCACGGTTGTTCGCGCACCTCGGTGGAACGGTATTCGTCGGCGGAGCGGGCGGAGTCGCCGGCGGGATGGCAGGCGCCGTGGTCTCGCTGGCGGCGACCGGTCAGGCCTTCACGCGCCAGGCTTTCACGGAGGGGATCATTCCAGGTTTCGCGGGAGGTTTCCTGGGAGCCGCCGGCGCAGCGCTGCGACATGCGCCGGGTTCGATGCCTGCTGGTGTCCCCGGCACACCGCGACCGGAGTCTGGTGCGCCGGCCCGAGTTCGGTGGGTCGACCGGGGGACTCGTGAGAACGTCGCAGCCGTCACTCGACGAGATCCGGCACCGCTGGTTCTCGCCGCTTCGTCGCGAACACCCGCCCGGGCCGAGGAGCCCGTTGTCCCCGGTGCCGGCGATCACCGGCCATCCGGCCCCGCGCAGCACCCACAGAATTCTCCGTCCATACCGGGCAGGCAGCGGGTCGCGGCGGCGGTCGCCGAAGAGCTGCCGACGGCGGGCGCGCGTCTGCCCGAACGAGACTCCGGCGCCGAATCCGGCTCGGCGCGGCGCCCGGATCCGTTCGATCACAACACCGCCCTGCCTTCGGACAAAGAGCACCTGCGCCGGCAGCCCGTCGGCGCGGTGGCCGCCGATCCCGCGGTGCCGACCCACCCCGGCGGACCCGAACCAGCCCCGACCAAGGCGGATCTCATCACCGAGGGCGCTCGTTCCGACCGCCTGTCACGTGACGATCAGCTCGATGCATCCGGACCGCGCGGCGCAGTTTCCCGTGCCGCCGAACTCTCCTCGCCCGTTTCCTCGAGTACCGTCCGCGCACCGAGTCCACCTGCGCACGAACCGGTTCCGGCAGGCGTCGTGGCCGGCGCGGAGCCGAACGCTTTCGTGACCGGCGCAGCGGAACCGCAGCCACCCACCGTATCGACTGCTGCACAGACACATCAGCCGACCGATGGCGCTGTCGCACCCGGACCGCAGGGGCACGGCAGCACACCCGCTGGGCCGGAGACCGCTCCCGGCACCGCCATGCACAGCGAAGCCGCGGGCAACGGTCCAGGAGATCACGATCCGCAGACCGCGACGCCCAAGGCGCAGCCGGGCCGAAGCGCCGGTCCGGACCGCGGTCTCGCCGCCGACCCCCGGCCGCCTGCGGCAACCGGAGCGAGAGCGGAAGCTCGCGCACCCGCAGGGACCGGCGGCGCGCCACCGAAAGCGTCGACGGTCGATACGGCCGATCACCCGCCGTCCGGTGGGGTTCGCCCCGCCGAATCGCCCGACCCGGCACCTGGCCGCGAGACACACCGCGCCGCAGCTGATCCCGGCGAGCGGTCACCTGCGAGCGGCGGTGCCGGCGGTACCAATCCACCGGACGGGCCGCCCGCCGCGTCGTGGTCCGGCGGCGACGACCCCCGCCGGGTCGATCTGGCGGGCATTACCGCAGGCGATCACGACCACGGGACTCAGGCGGCGGCCACAGTCTCCGAACTGCTGCGCGGGTGGCCGGACACAGGTCCGCACCGGGCTGCGGAGATCACCGAGACCGTCACCCGAGCAATCGAATCCGGCGAGGGAACGATCGATCTCAGTGCGGAGATGGTCGTCGCGGATCCCGCCACCGGTGATCGCTCGCTACGCCTGTCCGTCACCGAGACGGCCGGCGCCCAGCGCCACGCCCTGACCGTCTGGTACTTCGACGAGAAGCCACCCGCACTCGCCCACAACGCCGAGGGCAAACCGGTCATCCCGTTCCCCGACCGGGCCGCACTCGGCACCGAGGAGCCGCGGTTCCCGTACATGCGCCGAGTCGGTGAGGAACGCGGTCACCTCGAGGCCCAATTGAACCGGGCCGGCTGGCCCGAAGACCACATCGACGCCGCCAAGCTGATCCATACCGAGGTCTATCAGAACGCCGTGGGCCTCAACCCCGATGGACGGCCGCCGGTTTCCTATCGTTCGGAAATCGGCCCCGGCCCGGGCGGTCCCCGGTTGCGGGTCTCGGTCACCGACCACATCCCCGGACTACCGCCGGAATACGATCCTGCCAACCCGACGGCCGTGGACAAGGAGAGCTCCCGCGGCGGCCTGCTACGAGCCGAACTCAGCCACAACACCGGAATCGACGAACACCCCGACGGCAGTAAGTCGATCTGGTTCGAACTCGACCGCTCCGAACCGGTCCCGGAACGCGAACCGGACCTCTCCCAATTCGGCGATCTGTCGGACCTGGGTGACCTTTCGGAGCTTGGGCTCGAACTCGACCCCACCGGTGAGATGGCGAGCGACCGAATCGATGCACACGAGGCGTCCGCGCCGGGCGAATTCACCGTCCCGCGAGCACTCGGCGAAGACGCTGCCGCAACCGCTGCGTGGGACTGGCTCGGCGAGCAGATGCCCGGCTGGCCGCCCGGGCGACTCGACGACGCTGGTCTCACATTGGCCGATGCGGTCGCGCACGCAGTCGATTCGACCGATGGCCCGGTCCGGGTCACCGCAGAGCAGACCGGCACCGGCGCCGATCGGGTACTGCACATCTCGGTTCTCGACACCGGGACCGTTCCGCACCCGGAATCCGGCCTCGGGGATGCTGTACACGGCCGTCTCGACAGCAGATTACGACCGGACGACGAGTCCGGCTGGACCAGAGAGCTCTCGTTCTCGATCCATGAGACCCCACCGCTGCCGCAGTGGCTGCACGATGCGATCGCCCCGGTACGCCACCTCGTGGTCAACGACGGTAACGGCACAGCCCTCGCAGTCGGCCCCAAGCAGTTCCTGCAGATGGCGAAAGCGCTGGCGCCCCATGTCGATCCGGCGCACCTGGATGTTGCCGCTGAGAACATTCACGCCGAGTTGAAACATGCGGGCCGAGTGAACTATTCACGTCTGAACAATCGGAAATCCGACTTCGAACCCGCGATTGTTCAGCTGCGGGCAGGTGAGCCGCCGATCGAAATCGAGGTGTATCCGTTCTGGGCCAACGATCTACGCAACAGCATGCGCGAACTCGGCCTCACGGGCCGCGGTGACGCGACGGTGCGACTGGACGACCTCGCCGACGCTATGAGCGAACAGCGCGCGCTGCACCGAGCAGCGAGAGAGCAAGCGGCCGCCGCGGACCGAGCCGACCGACTCGTCCGCACGATCCGAGAGCAGGCCGGCCTACCCCCGGAACAGGAACACGGCGACGTTCGCGAGAAACGCGGGCGCGAGTTCCGCCAAATGGACGATATGAACCACCGGCGTCTGGGACCGGACTACCCGTCGTTCGCCGGGGAAGGAGCACCCGCAGCACGTGGGCCGGTACGCACCGAGCCGACGGCAGATCTGGCCGCACTGTTGAACGATGTCGGAAATGCTCCCGGCGGATCTCGCCTCGTCGTCGGCGGGGGCCATCTCTACCGACCGGCCGAGGCCGGCGAAGTCTTCGTCAACGCGGGACCGCATGCGCACCCGGATCTGCTGGCCGATGTCCGCGACCTATCCGCGCTGCCGAGCGGAATATTCGATGAGATCTACTACGAACGAGTGCCGGCGCAGTACCTGCCGGATGCGGTGCCCGAGCTCTACCGGGTGCTGAAACCAGGCGGCAAGCTCCTCGTCTCGACCGGAATCGCCGGGATATCGTCGGGCGACAGCCGTGCGGCGGCGCTGTACCGGTTGCGTGACTGGGGGTTCGAAGACATCCGATACACCGTCGCCCGAGACGACCTGCACGATGCCGAGGCTCGCCCCAACGACTGGTACGAGATTACAGCGACGAAATCCCTTCAACCTCCACCGGACCGCCCGGTTCTGCGGCTTCGGCGATGACGTCCCGCCGAGGCCCTTCCTTGCCACGCCTGAGAGGTCGACGCGGCGCGCGCATCCTTACTGTGACCACAGAGCGGAACTGTTCACCGACCCGGAGGAGGCGCCTCGTGGACCGTTGGGAGCGGGAAGGGTTGCGGGCCGGCAACAGCGGGTTGCGTAATCAGGTCGATCATCTGCTGGATGCGTTCGAGCAGCAGCGGGAGCGGCTGGCCGAGGTGTCTCGGCAGCTGGAAGATGTTCGGGTGCAGGTCGATTCGTCTGATCACGCGGTGGGGGCGACCGTCGATGCGAACGGGCTGCTGACCGAGCTGCGACTCTCCGCGGCGGCTTTGCGCGGCGGACCCGAGAAGCTCGCGAGCACGATCGTCGATACCGTGCGAGCGGCGGCGGAGCAGGCGCGGCGGCAGCACGAATCGCTGACGGCCCCGATCGCCGCCGAACTCGACGATCTGGGTGATCTGCCCGATGTCGTGAGCGAGGCGCCGAGCCTGCGCGATATCCGTGCCCACTTCCGCGACGAGGGTTCGGCCGCGATCGAGTGAGGTTCAGCCGACGTCGCGGCGGAGCCAGGTGACCTCGGCGCCCTCGCCGCCGGTGCGGAAGGGTTCGAGTTCGTCGTCCCAGGCGGTGCCCAGGGCGCGATCGATGTCGGCGGAGATATCGCCGTGGCGGCCGCGGGCCCGGGCGGCGCGGACGATTTCGCGCAGCCGCATCTCGCCGACCATGACGTCGCCGTTGGCGCTCATCGCGCCGGTCCACAATCCGAGGCCGGGCACGAAACTGTAGCGTTCGCCGTCGACCCCTTCGGAGGGGTCCTCGGTGACCTCGAAGCGCAGTACGGGCCAATCCCGCAACGCCTTGGCAATTCGTCCCGCGGTACCGACCGGGCCGACCCAGTCCGTGGTTGCGCGCAGTTGTCCCGCGGCGGCCGGCTGGGCGGTCCAGCGCAGGGACGCAGGTGATTTCAGAGTGGAGGAAAGCGTCCATTCGATGTGCGGGCACAGCGCGGCCGGTGACGCGTGGATGTACACCACACCACACGTCACATCCGCGAACTGATCAGATGCGCGCACCTGTACACCTCCAGCCTCGACGTCGGACGTCTTCCCCAACATCCCGTCGAGCCCAGGCGTTGCCCGAGTTTACTGGAGTGCCCGATGTTACGGCTGTTACTTTTCGGCCGTGTCGCGAATCTGCTGGATATCGGCGATGACGGCGTCGCTGAGCGTCGGCCACACCGCTCGGGCCCAATCGCCGAAGTTCTCGTCGCTCAATGCCACACACGCCACCCCGATCTCCGGATCCACCCACAGGAAGGTGCCGGACTGCCCGAAATGCCCGTAGGTTCGCGGCGAGTTGGCTCCCCCCGTCCAATGCGGAGTCTTGTGGTCGCGGATCTCGAATCCCAGACCCCAATCATTGGGGCGCTGCGATCCGTATCCGGGAAGCACTCCGCCGACGCCCGGGAATTGCACGGAGGTCGCCGCGGCGAGCATGTCACCGGATATCAAGATCGGGTTCAGCAATTCTCCGGCGAAACGCAGGAGATCGTTCACCGTGGAGCGTCCGGCGTGCCCGGCGGATCCGGCCAGCACCGAGGATTTCATTCCGAGTGGCTCGAATACCGCCTGCCGCAGATATTCGGGAAATTCGATTCCGGTCTCGCGCGTGAGGAACTCGGCGAGGACCTCGAATCCGGCGCTGGAATAGATGCGGCGCTGCCCGGGCTCGGCCATGATCACCGTGGTGTCGAAGGCCAGTCCGGCCGTATGCGCCAGCAGGTGGCGCACGGTGGAGCCGGGCGGGCCGGCGGGCTGGTCCAGTTCGATCGCACCTTCTTCGACCGCCACCAGAACCGCGTAGGCGGCAAGGGGTTTCGTGACCGACGCGAGGGCGAACACCCGGTCGAGGTCTCCCTCGGTGCCGACCACGCCGTGTGCATCGACGACGCCCGCGGCGGCATGCCGGACGGGCCAGTCGCGAATCTGTTCGAGTGCTCGCACGGCACCGAGCCTACGAGAAGGCTCCGAACCCACCGGCCGCGGGGAGGCGGCTACGCCGGGCCGTCGCTGCGATAGGGCGCGGCCACCAGTTGCTCGTCCTGACGAGCCAGCAGCGTGCGACGCCGGGTCAGCTCGGCGATCTGCGTGTCGAGGTGAGACAGGCCCTCCCGCATGATCTTTCGGGTGTGATCGCAGTGCTGTAAGCCCGTGGCGGTCGCACACGGCAGCAGTTCGCGGATGGCGCTGGTCGGCAGTCCGGCGGCGAGCAGCTCGCGAATGCGGTGCACCCGCTGCGGTGCGTCGTCGGCGTAGACGCGGTAACCGTTGCCGTCGCGGCGGGCGCTCAGCAGCCCTTGCTCCTCGTAGTAGCGCAGCAGGCGGGTGCTGACGCCGGTGGTGTTCGCCAGCTCGCCGATCAGCACTGCGCCCTCCCGGACTTGACCTTCACACTCATGTCAATCCCTAACGTCGCCGCCATGACGAACATTTCACTGTCCACATCGGTCACCGGCAGCGGTCCCGCGGTCGTGCTCGCGCACGGCGCGGGCGGCGGAATCGAGGCCAACTTCGGCTCCCTGATCCCGCTGCTCGCCGAACGGCATACCGTGATCGGCTCCGACTATCCGGCCGACGACACCGTGCTGACCCTCGACGGGCTGGCCGACGCACTGGTCGAGGAGGCGGTATCGGCGGGCGCCCAGCGATTCCCGATCATCGGATTCTCGCTCGGCACCGCGGTGGCGGTGCGCGCCGCCGTGCGTCATCCCGATCGGGTCACCGGCTTGGTGCTCGCGGCCGGGCTGGCCCGGGCCGACCATCGGGCCCGGCTCGTGCTGGATCTGTGGCGCGGCACGCTCGCCGCACGCGACCACGATGCGTTCGCGCGGGTGGTCCTGTTGTCCGGATACAGCGCCGCCTTCACCAATTCCCTGCCCGACGAGGTGTATTCGCAGTACCTGGCCCAGATCGCGGCCGGTGTCCCGGGCGGGGCGGCGGCGCAGGCGGATCTGGTCGCCCGGGTGGACACCCGCGCCGATCTGCCCCGGGTCGCGGTGCCGACCCGGGTCATCGCCGCGACCGCGGATCTGCTGGTCGATCCCGCCAATTCGCGCGAGCTGGCGGCGGCCATTCCGGGCGCCGAATACGTCGAGGTAGCGGCGGGGCACGTGCTGATGCACGAGGCGCCGGAGGCGTGGCATCGCGCTGTGCTCGACTACTTCGCGGACAGCTCCCGAATCCACGCCGCCTGATCGGTTTCCGATCGGGGTGGACACCGTACGACGCCGCGGCGGTGACCGTTACCATCGGTTGCACTATGGGCGAGGTTGCTGAGGTACACGGTGAGGTGGCGACCGGTTTCGAGCCGGTCGCGGACGCGTTTCGACGCAACTTCGCCCGGTTCGGCGAGATCGGGGCGGCCGTGGCCGTCTACGACGGGGACCGGCCGGTGGTGGATCTGTGGGCGGGGTTCCGCGATCCCCGCAGACAGCTGCCGTGGGAGCGCGACACCATAGTTCCGGTGTTCTCCTCGACGAAGGGGATGACGGCATTCGCCGTGGCGGGTGCCGTATCCCGCGGAGTCCTCGACTATCAGGCCCCGGTCGCGCAGTATTGGCCGGAATTCGCCGCACACGGCAAGGAATCGATCACCGTGCGGCAGCTGCTCGACCACCGCGCGGGTCTGCCGGTGCTGGACCGGGTGGTGCGGTTGTCCGATATGGCCGACCGGGATCGGCTCGCGGAGATCCTGGCCGACCAGAAACCACTGTGGAGTCCGGGCACCCGGCAGGGTTATCACCCGATCACCGCCGGGCTGTATCAGGGCGAACTGCTCCGCCGCGTCGATCCGCGGCACCGCACCCTGGGCCGCATCTTCGCCGAGGACTTCGCCGGCCCGCTCGCGCTGGACTTCTTCATCGGATTGCCGGAGGAGCAATCCCTCGATCGCATCGCCACGCTCGCGTCCACCTCCGGCCTGGACGTGCTGCGGTACGAGCGAGACGTGCCGCTGCGCATCGCGATTCAGATGTTTCTGCGGCGCGGGCTCACCTATCGCGCCTTGAGCAGCCCCCGCACCGGCGCACCCGAACGTGCCACCCGCCGCGAATTCCTCGGTGTCGAAAGCCCCGCCGCGGGTGGGGTGGGCACGGCGCGTTCCTTGGCGCGGGTCTACGGCGCGGCGGCGGGGCGCACCGGTGAATTGCCCATCGCACCGGGCATTCTGCACCGGCTGGCCACCGCCGACACCGTCGACGACGTGCCCGCAGACGATCTGGTGCTGCTCACCCGCAGCCGCTACCATCTGGGGTTCCGCAAATCGTGTGGCAGCTTCCGTTTCGGCAGCGACAGGCGCGCGTACGGCACCACCGGTTACGGGGGCTCGTTCGGGTTCGCCGATCCCGCAACGGGTTTGGGTTTCGGCTATGTGATGAACCGCCTCGGCACCGCCGTCCTCGACGATGCGCGCGCCCGCGCCGTGCGGGAGGCACTACTCCGCTGCGGCTGATCACGCCACCGCGCCGACTTACCACCACTGACGATGACCTCTTCCGTGCTGTTAACTCACTCTTTGCCGGCAGGTGACCAGGTGTGCGAGCGGATCGCACACACTGTCCGAGCCGGACGGCGAGGAGAAAGCGCGGATGCGAATGGTGATCGGACACAGGCCAACCCACGCCACCACCCGGGACGGCATCCGGGACCCCGGCAGATTCGGCGCGTTCGGCGGCCGCTACGTTCCCGAAGGATTGATGGCGGCGCTCACCGACGTCGAGAACGCCCATCGAGCGGCCTGGGCGGATCCCGAATACCACGGCGAACTCGACCGGTTGCTGCGGGAGCGAGTCGGCCGCCCGACCCTGCTGCACGCGGCGCCGCGACTGGCCCGCGCGCTGAATGTCCCCGGAGTGCAGGTATTCCTGAAGCGCGAGGATATGACGCACACGGGCGCCCACAAGATCAACAATGCCCTCGGGCAGGGGCTGCTGGCCGTGCGGATGGGCAAGACCCGCGTCATCGCCGAAACCGGGGCCGGGCAGCACGGCGTCGCGGTGGCGACCGTCTGCGCCATGCTCGGGCTGACGTGCGTGATCTACATGGGCGCCGACGATATGGCCCGCCAGCAGAGCAACGTCGTGCGGATGCGGCTACTCGGCGCGGACGTGCGCGCCGTCCGTTCCGGTGATCGCCGATTGAAGGCCGCGGTGACCGAGGCGGTGCGAGATTGGGTGGCGCACACCGAAACCACGCATTTCCTGTTCGGCACCGCCACCGGGCCCGCACCCTATCCACGGATGGTGCGTGACCATCAGAGCCGGATCGGCATCGAGTCCCGGGCACAGCTGCTGGCGGCGGCGGGACGGCTGCCCGACCACGTCATCGCGTGCGTGGGCGGCGGCAGTAACGCGATCGGGATGTTCCACCCCTTCACCGGCGATGCGCAGGTGCGGCTGATCGGTGTGGAGGCCGGGGGCCGCGGCTTACACACCGGCGAGCACGCGGCCACACTCAGCGCGGGCACACCGGGTGAGATGGACGGCGCGTTCAGCTACGTCCTGCAGGACCAGGAGGGACAGATCGCGCGAACCCACAGCATCGCGGCCGGATTGGATTATCCGGGGGTGGGCCCGGAACTGAGCCATCTCAAGGACATCGGCCGCATCGACCACGCCGTCGCGACCGACGCGGCGGCGCTGCGCGGACTGGATACGCTGTGCCGGACCGAGGGCATCATCACCGCACTCGAATCCGCGCACGCCGTGGGATATCTGCTGGAGCTGGCCGAACAGGGCGGAATCGCCGAGGACGCGCTGATTCTGCTGTGCCTGTCCGGCCGCGGCGACAAGGATCTCGCCATCCTCGCCGACCTGCTCGACGCCGGCTGACGCCGCGCCCGGCTCATTCGCAGAGCCGGTTGGCCTTCTCGAACAGTTCCAGGGTGATGGCGTGCAGGAAATCGCCGGTCTGCTTGGGCGCCTTGCCGGCGCAGGCACGCGCGTGCGTGCCCTCGAGGACGATGCCGAGTTTGAAGCAGGCCAGCACCGTGTACCAGCCGGCGTGACCGAGGTCGCGGTCGGAGAAGTTCGCGTAGTGGGCGATCATCTCCTCGGCGGTGGGCAGGCCACCCGCGGCGCCGAGCTTGCCGACCAGGGCGGCGCCGGTGGTTCCGGGCTCGGGCCGGGTGGCGATCTGCCAGCCCAGATCCAGCAGCGGATCACCGATCGTCGACATCTCCCAGTCGACCATGGCGGCGACCTCGGGCCCGTCGTAGGAGAACATCATGTTGGCCAGGTGGCAGTCGCCGTGCAGGATGCCCGGCCGCCACTGTGCGGGCCGGTTGCGGTCGAGCCAGTCGCCGACTCGGTCCACCCCCGGGATCTGCGGGCCGGGGTAGCCGTCGTTGCTGCTGTAGGACTCGAGTTCGCCGAGCCAGCGCGGCACCTGGCGTTCCAGGAAACCGTCCGGCTTGCCGTAATCGGCCAGCCCCAGCGCCTCGTAGTCGAGCGAACCGAGCCGGGCGATGGCCTCGACCGCCGACAGTCCCATCTGCCGCCGCACCTCGGGATCGCCGACGTGCAGGGCGGGCAACTCGTTCTGCGGGTTGAAGCCGGTGATCGGCTCCATCAGATAGAAGACCGCGCCGATCACCGATTCGTCGGCGCCCGCGGCGATCACCCGCGGCGCGCGCACGCCGGTGCCGGCCAGCGCGCCGAGCAGGCGGGATTCGCGGCGGATCACGTCGTTGCTCTTGGGACGCAGATGTTTCGGCCCGCGGCGCAGCACGAATTCGCGGCCACCCCGGCGGAACCGCAGCATGATGTTCTGGGTGCCGCCGCCGAGCGAGGTCACATCCTCGAAGTCGCCGCCGGGCAGGCCCTGCTCATCCATCCACTCGCCGACGGCCGCGAAATCGACGACCTCGCGCTCGACCTCGGCCGGTTGCACCACAGACATGCCCCACATTGTGCACCACCACGACCGGTCAACTGAAGGCGTATGCCCTCACTGCGTCGTCCGAGATGCCCGATACGGTGATGCACATGAGCACGTCCCGGTCTCGGCATGCGGGCGAGACCACTGTCGACCACGCGGTGCGCACCCGAACCCCCGTGCGCACCCTGCTGATCGACAACTACGACTCGTTCACCTACAACCTCTTCCAGTTGATCGGCACGGTGAACGGCGCCGAGCCGACCGTGCTGCGCAACGACGAGGTCGACACCCTGGCCGAGCTGGACCTCGACCGGTTCGACAACATCGTCGTCTCCCCCGGGCCCGGACGCCCCGATGTACCAAGGGATTTCGGGATCTCGCAGGCACTGATCGACCGTGCGGAGCTCCCGCTGCTGGGCGTCTGCCTCGGACACCAGGGCATCGTGCTGGCGGCCGGTGGGCGGGTGATCCCGGCGCCCGCGCCCCGGCACGGCTATCCGGACCGCATCAGCCACGACGGTCGCGACCTGTTCGCCGGGGTTCCCGCCGACTTCCTGGCCGTGCGCTATCACTCGCTGTGCGCCGCCCAGCCCCTGCCGGACGCGCTGGCGATCACCGCGACCGCGCCCGACGGGGTGGTGATGGGCGTTCGCCACCGGCACCGCCCGCAATGGGGTGTGCAGTTCCATCCGGAATCGGTGTCGAGCGAATTCGGCGCCGCGCTGCTGGGTAATTTCGCGCGGCTGACCCGGGAGTGGTGGGCGCATCGGGCCGTGACCGGCCGGGCATCGGGCGTCCACGAACCGTCACGGGACATCTCACGGCCGGGCGAATGCCCGGCTCGCCCGCAACTCGGCCGGACGGGCGTCGCGTCGTCGATAGGTGCGACGTCCGCCGCGCCCGATCCGGTCCCCAATGGGCCCGGAACCCCAGAGGCCGGCGCCCCGCGGCCGACGACTCTCACCGTGCTGCACAAGGTGATCGACCGCGCCGTGGAGACGGAATCCGTTGTGCTGCGGGTATATCCGGACTCGCCGACGGCGTTCTGGCTCGACAGTGCGCACGTGGAGCCGGGGCTGGATCGGTTCAGTTTCGCCGGTGATGCGTCCGGGCCGCTGGCGGAGGTGGTCCGGTATCGGGTGGGCGCGGGATGTGTGATCGAGAATCGAACCGGAACGCGCACCGATCCGCGGCCGGTGCTCGACTATCTGTCGGCGCGGCTGAGTGCGCTGAACATCCGATTCCCCGATGTGCCCTTCGATTTCGTCGGCGGCTACGTCGGCTATCTGGGCTACGAGATGAAGGCCGACTGCGGTGCGAGGACCGGGCATCGATCGCCCTATCCGGACGCGCAGTGGCTCTTCGCCGATCGGCTGGTCGTAGTCGATCACGTCGCGGGTCGCACCCATCTGATCGCTGTCACCGACGCCGATTCGGCCGCCGAGAATCACCGCTGGCTGGCCGATACGCGCGCGATCGTCGCGAGCCTGCCGGATCGGCGGAATCCGGAACCGCTCACCCTTCCCGCCGACGAGGAGGCCGTCGTCTCCCGCCTGACCCGCGGCCGGGACCGCTATCTGGCCGATATCGCGGCGGTCGACGCCGAGCTGCGCGCCGGGGAGACATACGAGGTGAACCTCACCGACAGCGCGACCATCGACTCCGATGCGCCGGGACTCGAGGTCTACCGGATGCTGCGGCGCAGCAATCCCGCCCCGTACGCGGCGTACCTGCGCTTCGGCGAGCTCCATATCGCCTGTTCCTCACCGGAGCGCTTTCTGAAGATCGACCGCACCCGCACGGTGGAGACCAAGCCGATCAAGGGCACCGCCCCGCGCGGCGCGACTCCGGAGGCGGACGAAAACCTCTGCCGCGCCTTGGAATTGGACCCCAAGACGCGGGCCGAGAATCTGATGATCGTCGACCTGCTGCGCAACGATCTGGGCCGGGTGTGCGAGCTGGGCAGCGTGCATGTGCCCGAGCTGATGGTCGCGGAGACCTACACCACGATGCATCAGTTGGTGAGCACCGTGCGCGGGCGGCTGCGCCCGGAGGTGGATGTGCTCGATTGCCTGCGCGCATGCTTCCCGGGCGGCTCGATGACCGGGGCTCCGAAGCTGCGGACCATGGAGATCATCGACGGGCTGGAGACCGAGGCGCGCGGCATCTACTCGGGCACGATCGGGTTTCTGGGTCTGGGCGGAACGGCGGATCTCAATATCGTCATCCGTACCGCGGTCCGCGACGAGCGCGGCTGGCGCGTCGGCGCGGGCGGCGCGGTGGTGCTGGACTCCGATGCCGACGCGGAATTCCACGAGATGGTGCTCAAGGCCGCGGCCGCGGCCCGTGCTGTGATCGCGACGGCCGAGTTGCCGCGATCGGCGGGCAGGGCGGGTCTATTTCCCGCGTCGACGTGACTTCGGCTCCGGTTGCGGTGGTTCCGCCTCGCGGCTGGTGAGGCGGCCCAGCATCGAGATGCCCGGCAGTTTCGACAGCCGGTTGAACACCTCCTCACCCAGCGCGATCACGGCCTCGAGCCGCGGCAGCAGCCGGTCGTAGGCCGCGAAGGCCGGATCGGCCAGCGCCAGGGTCCGGTCGAGGCGGTCGATGGTGGAATTGAGCCGGTCGATGGCGATCGCCAGATTCTCGATCAGATCCGGAAGTTGCGCGGCCAACTGTACGGAGGCGGGCGGGAGCCGCACCGCGGTGCCGAAGGCGGTACCGGCGGTGACCTGCGCGGCATCGATGGCCTGGCCCGCGGCGGTCTGCGCGGCCTGCGCGGCGGCCTGGGCGGCGGCGAGGATTTCCGTCGCACCCGGCACCCGCGCGCCGCTGGGCTTACGCCCGGAGTCACCCTTCGGGTTCGTCATGGTTCCACTGTGCCGCACCCGGACAGTCACGAAAAGCTCCGCGCCGACCGCGCGATTCGTGTCGGGGCGGCCTGGCATAGTTCGTGGCGATGACAACCATGCGCCCCACCGTCGACGGTGACGCCACGCCGGTACCGACTTCGCTTCTGTCGGTACTGGTTTCGTGGCGTTCGACGGCGTCGCTGGACGCGCATGCCGTCCTGCTGACCGCCGGCGGGCGGGTCCGCTCCGCCCGCGACGTGGTGTATTTCAACGCGCCGCGCCACCCCTCCCAGGCGGTGACCGTGGATCAGGATCCGCATCCGGGCACCGCGCGGCTGTCGGTCTCGCTGCCCCGGACGGAGGCCGAGATCGTCCGCATCCTGATCACGGGGTCCGGCGCCGACGAGCCGCTGGCCGCACTGCCCGGCCTCGCGGTTTCGGTCGAGGACGCCGAGGGCCTGGTGGCGCGTGCCGACGTGGCCGCGGAGCCGGGTGCGTGGGCCGCGGTGTTCGGAGAGTTCCGCCGGGCCGAGGACCGATGGTGGTTCGTGCGCGGCGGACCGCAGCACGCCGGCGCGGCGGACTTGTTCACGACATTCGGCGCAGCCGTCTCGGAGTCGGCACAGCACCGGTCGCAGCGACTATCGTTGCACCGCAACAGTTTCGCCACACCCATGCCCCCGCCACCGGACGAGCGCCCCGATTGGCATCCCGACCCCACGGACGCGGCCTCACTGCGCTGGTGGGACGGCTCCCGGTGGACCGAGCAGACCGTGGCACGCCCACCCTCCGACCCACGCGCCTGTCCCCGGTGCGGGCGGCGGCGGGGCTGGCGCCTGCTCGGCGCCGCGCCCTGCCGCGCGTGCGCCGCGGAGGTCGAGGACTACCTCTTCGGCTGGCGCACCCGGGCGCTGCGCGTCCTGACCACCACCGGCCCGAGCGGACCCGACTGGGACGAGCTGTGGACGCGGATCCGCCGTCAGCGCATCGACCCCGACACCGCCCGCGCGGCCCTGCGCGGACCCGCCGTCGCCCATCTCGAGCGCATGGCGGCTTTCGCACTCGCCGACGGCACGATCGGCGGCGCCGAGCTGGAACGATTCGATGCGACGGTCGCCGCGCTCGAGGTGCGCGACGCGGCCGTGGACGAGTTGCGCCGCAGCCTGCGGCGGCTGCGCATCCTGTCCCGGCTGCGTGCGGGCGAGCTCCCGGTGATCGCGGTGCCCGATCTGCATCTGGACCCGCAGGAACGCGTCCATCTCGACACCGCCGCGACCCGCATCCGCCGGTCGGGCCGCGGCGCGCAGGCGTCACCGGGACGGTTGATCTGCTCGAACCGGAAGTTACGCTTCATCGGACCCGACGCGGGTATCGAAATACCCTGGGCCCGAGCGGTTTCCGTAGCGGCCACCGAGACGGGCGTGACGGTGGCGGCGACCTCGGCACGCGGCGGGGCCGAATTCGATGTCGACGAACCGGAATTGGTGGCCGCGATCGTGGAAGGCGCCCTGCGAGTGGCGAAACGGCTCACGGTCGCGCCGAGCAGACGCGACAGCCGGTCCATCGCACCCGATATCAAGGCGGAAGTGTGGCATCGCGACGGCGGCCGGTGCGTGGAATGCGGCGCCACCCACTACCTCGAATTCGACCACATCATTCCGCTCAGCCGCGGCGGCGCGACCAGTGCGGCGAATCTGCAGATCCTGTGCCGCGGCTGCAACCGCGACAAGGGCGACCACATCTGAGCCGTCGTCAGCCCGCCTCTCCGGCGATCTCGAATCCGGCCTCGGTCAGCGCATCGGTGGCGGCGGCGCTGCGCGATTCGGGCACCAGGACCAGATCCGCATGGTAGGTCGAGGCGACGAAGACGGGAATGCCGTGCTGCGCCAGGGGTTCCAGAATCGCGGTCAGCGCACCGGAGGTGTCCAGCTCGCGGGGCGTGGCGGCGTACAGGCCGAGCCAGCACGACTCCCGCTCCCACGGCGGGGCCTCGCGCACGACCGTCAGCCCCTCCGGCGCCCGCACCAGCGCCACCCATTCGTCGTCCTCCGGAAAGGTCGCGGACGGGATGTGGTCGACGCTGAATCGGGACGGCACGATGTGCAAGCGCTGGGATTTCGCCATCGGCTCATCGTAGGCGGGGCTCAGGTCGTCGCCACCGGCAACTCCTCGCCGTTGGAGGTGCGCAGCCCATCCGGCCGCCCGGCGAAGTAGCGCGCGTTGAGTTCGTCCGCCGAAATGTGGTGCGCCTGCGCGAAACCGGCCTCCCGGGCCATGGCGACGAGCTGCGCCGGGGCGTAGAAGCTGAGGAACGGCGTGCCCGAGGCCGCCGCACCCGAGACCGCGAATTCCCGGCTCGGCCGATCCTGTTCGTCGAGCAGTTCCAGCGGCGGCTGGAAGGTCATCACGACCGTGGATCCGGGCGCTGTCCGCGCCAGCAGCGACAGCGTTTCGCGGTTGGCCTCGTCGGTGAGATACATGCTCACCCCCAGCGAGGCGACGATAGCGGGCCGGGACGGATCGAAACCGGCCGCGGTCAGGCGCTCCCACCACGAATCCTTCTCGAAATCGACGGGGACCGAACGCAACCACTCCGGGAGGCCGTAACCGGTCTCGGCCAGACGCTGCCGCTTCCAGGCCTGCGTCTGCGGCTGATCGACCTCGAAAATCCGGAAACGAGCGGCGATGTCGGGTTTGCGCTGCGGGAACGTCTCCAGTCCGGCGCCCAGCAGCACGTATTGGCCGACCCGCCCGGCCTGTTCGGTGAGCAGATCCTCCACGAATCGCGACCGCACCACGATGCTCGCCCGGAAGCGGCTGGTGCCCACGGGATCCATATCGCCGCGCTCGCGCCAGCCCTCCGGCGGATCGGCCAGACGCAGGCCGATCTCGTCGTCGAGCACATGCGGCGGCGGGTCGAGCCGAACGTGCAGCGCGCGCCACAGCGCAACCCGCACGGCGGTCTGATCGGGCACGGCGGTCTGATCGGGCACCGCACCGGTCCGGGTATCGCTCATCGGTCACCACCGGGAGCCTGCAGCGTCCACACTCGCCCGTCGGGATCACGCACCGTCATCTCGCGGGTTCCGTAATGGGTGTCGGCGAACGGCGAGACCACCTCGACCGGCGCCGGAAAGTCCTGCTCCGCTTCCACTTTCAGCACGACCTGCATTCCCGGTTCACGATCCGCCGGCACCTCGGCGATGAACAGATACGGACCGTCCCCGTTGCGGAGCTGTCCGGAATTGTGGTCGGTGGCGAATTCCAGTTCGAAGCCCAGCTGCTGGAAGAACTTCGCCGATTTCCCCCAGTTGTGGGTCTCCAGAAAAATCGCCTCGACACCTCTGGCGGCCATCTCACTTCTCCTTCTCACGCGTCGGCGGTTCGGCGCCGAGATACGCCCGCAGCGCCTCGGCCACCAACGCCGACAGCGACATCTCCGATTCGACCGCCCGGTATTTGACCTGCTTGATCAGCTCCACCGGGAGATACACGTTGAACTGCTTGACTTCCTCGGCACCCACGAGAGAACACTAACATGCTAGCAATCTAGATTGCTAGATCTATCGGCCCGCGAAGGTCACGAAGTGATCTTCCGAACCGGCTACTCGGACGGCTCCTCGTCCGATCGCGGCGTCCCCGACAGCCGGATCACCCCCGCCTCCAGGTCGAGATCCAGCCGCGGCCGATGCTGCTGCCCGTCGCTGTCACCGCCGCTCTCGTCGGTCAGCTTCTTGCCGGGGAACATCTCACCGAACACGCCCATAACCCCACGATAGCCGCCTGCGCGGCCGCGGGCGGGGACGGAAACGGCCTCAGCGCAGTTTGATCGACCCGCCGTCGACCATCAGGGTCTGGCCGGTCATGTATTTCGCATCCGCGCTGGCCAGGAATACCGCGACCCGGCCGATATCGCTTTCCGGGTCGCCGAAGCGATGCAGCGGGGTGCGCGCGAGCAAGGCCTCCTCGACGCCGGGATTTGCCTCGATATAGGCGGCGACCCCCTCGGTCAGCGCCAGCGGCGAGATCACGTTGACATTGATGTCGTCGGCGGCCCATTCGTTGGCGGCGACCCGGCTGATCGCCCGGATCGCCTCCTTCGCCGCCGCGTACGAACCCTGCCGCACCTGCCCCTCCAGCCCCGCGCCGGAGGCGAAGTTGATCACCGAGCCGCGGTTGCGCTTCAGATACGGATAGCAAGCGCGCATCAATCGTAAGGTCGGATAGAAGCCGGTGCCGAAGGACAGGTCGAACATTTCCTGGGTGGTCTCGAGCAGCGGCGCCTGCTTGGAGACGTGGGCGTTGTCGACCAGCACGTGCACCGAGCCGAACCGCTCGACCGCCGCGGCGACGATCAACTCGGCGCTCTCCTCGCGGGTGATGTCGGCGTGCAGATACGCCGCTGCGCCGGCCAGCTCCCGTTCCAGCTCACGTCCGGCCTCGTCGTTGATGTCGACGAACAGGATCTCGGCGCCTTCCTTCGCGAAGGCGCGCACGATTCCCCGGCCGATGCCGCCCGCACCACCGGTGACGATCGCAACCTTTCCTTCGAGCCGCACACCCACTCCTCTCGCTCCGGAAAAATTCCACGCTGTCAGGTCCGCGGATTCGGGTCGGGCGCCGTTCCGGTCAGCGGGATACCGGACGAACGGGATGGACCGCCATCGCGCAGTGTGTCTGCCGTCACTACACTCGGGCTTCAATTCCGGTTCTCGCCCAGATTCGACGGGCAGGATGGAAGTGACTCACGATCGGAGGCATCGATGCCACTGGCCACATCGGCACCCCGCCCCCTGCCGCCGTCGATGGTGGAGCGGATGACGCTCATTCTCGACATGTTCGAGCACCGGTCGACGCGGCTGAGCCTCGTGGAGATCTGCACACACAGCGGGCTCCCGCGCTCGACCGCGCATCGCATCCTCGACCAGCTGGTGAAACTGCACTGGCTCGAGCACACCCCTTCGGGCTACTGCCTGGGCCGCCGTTCACTCGGGCTCGGTGGCTACGACGGCCGGCACGGCGAGATCCGCGAGGCGGCGGCCGAGCACCTGCACGAACTGCAGCTACGGACCGGACTCGTGGTGCACCTGGCGGCTCTCGAAGGCGCCGACGAGGTGTTCCTGGACAAACTCGGCGGCCCGTTCGCGCGCACGCTGGAATCGCATGTGGGACGCCGCAGTTTCGCCCACCTCACCACCGGCGGCCGCGCCATGCTGGCCTGGCTGCCGCCGGAGGAAGTGGAGGCACTGCTCGGCAAGCAGCTGTCGAATCCGGTCCAGGGCCGAGGCTGGGATGTGCCGAGCCTGCATCGCGAATTGAACCGGATCCGCCGCAATCGCGGGCTGTCGTTCGACCGCGGCGAATACACCAATGCGATGGTGGGCCGGGTACTTCCCAGCGTGGCCGCCGCGATCCGGGGTCCGCAGGGTCCGCTGGCCGCGATCTGCCTGTGCGGGGAAACGAACTTCGCGACGATGGAGCGTCTCGCCCCGCTGGTCGCGGAGGCGGCCGCGCGAACCTCGCGCGCGCTGGCCGCCGAGTCCCGCGGGCGACGTCATGTCCCGGCCGGCCGGCGCGCACAGGCGGTCCGGACGAACGGGCGCTCGCTCGCCGCCTCGCCGAGCCGCGCCTAGGCGGCCGCGAGTCTCGCTGAGCGGAAACGCCGGCATATGCCGGCGGCGTGCGTGACACAGTGCGGTGGTTGTGATGCTCCACACAGAAGGACCGCCCATGACCACCACGTCCATGCCCGATATCGCCGCCGTCATGCGCGAGCTGGCCGGTCCGGGCGGCAGATTCGAGCTCGTCGAGGAGGAGGTTCTCGGCGCTCGCATGCCGGTGCTGCGACACCGTCGCCGCGCGGTCGCCGAACTGCTCGCCGACTCGGTGCGCTTCGGTGACCGGGACTATCTCGTCACCGAGGATCGGCGGGTGAGCTATCGAGAACACGCCGCCGCGGCCGCCGCGCTGGCCGCCGCGCTGCGGGAGGAGTACGGCGTGGGGCGCGGTGATCGGGTCGCGATCCTGGCCGCGAACACCGTCGAATGGGTGATCACCTTCTGGGCGGCGCAGAGCCTCGGCGCGATCGCCGTCGGGCTCAACGGGTGGTGGGTGCCGCGCGAGATCGAGTACGGACTGGCGTTGACCGAACCGGCCGTGGTGGTCGTGGACGCGAAGCGGGCGAAGCTGCTCGCCGATATCGACACCGCCGCCGCAGTGGTGACCATGGACGAGGATCTGCCGCGTCTGATCGCCGCCCACGCCGGCGCCGAACCGACGGTCCCCGACGTGGCGGAGGACGATCCCGCCGTCATCCTGTTCACCAGCGGCACCAGCGGAAAACCCAAGGCGGCCTTGCATTCCCAGCGTAATCTGCTCGCGGTGACCGGCTATTTCGAGTACACCGACGCACTGGCCGCCGCGTTCACCGGAAAGACCCTGGAACCCGGCGCGCCGCTGGATCTGCGCTGCCTGCTGACCTCTCCCCTGTTCCACATCGCCAGCCTGCACAATCTGGTGGTGCCGCGGCTGGCCACCGGCAGCGCGGTGATCATGCCGCAGGGCGGATTCGACGCCGACCGGATTCTGCGCCTGATCGAGAAGGAGCGGGTGACCAACTGGGGTGCGGTGCCCACCATGGCCTCCCGGCTGCTCGAACACGGCGATATCGGACGCTACGACACCTCCTCGCTCACCGCCTTCGCCCTCGCGTCTGCGCCGTCGTCACCGGCGTTCAAACAACGTCTGCGCGAAGAGGTTCCGTTCGCTGCCGACGCCTTGGTGGACAGCTACGGCCTCACCGAATGCAGTACCGCGGTCGCCGTCGCCACCCCTGCCGACCTCGCCGAATCCCCCGGGACGCTGGGCCGGCCGATCATCAGCGTGGCACTCGAGATCCGCGATGCCGACGGGACACCCGTTCCGGAGGGCGTCGAAGGTGAGGTTTACGTCCGCAGCCCGTTCGTCATGCTGGGTTACTGGCGCAATCCCGAAGCCACCGCGGCGGCGATCGATGCCGAGCGCTGGTTGCGCACGGGCGATTTCGGCGTGATGGAACAAGGTCGCCTGCGCCTGACCGGCCGCCGATCGGATCTTATTCTGCGCGGCGGCGAGAACATCTACCCGGTCGAGATCGAGCAGTGCCTCGACGAACACCCCGATGTCGTGGAATGCGCCGTCGTCGGTGAACCGCACCCCGATCTCGGGCAGCAGGTGGCGGCCGTCGTCGTTCTCACCGAGGGGTCCACGGCGTCGGAGGCGGATCTGCGCGAATTCGCCCGCGAACGGCTGGCATATTTCAAGGTGCCCGAACGGTGGCGGATCACCTCGGATCCGTTGCCGCGCAACATCACCGGCAAGCTGATCCGGTCCGGGATCACGGTCTGACACAGGGGTTTCGAGGTGTCGGCCGGCGCCCGCGACTCGATCCGGCGCCGATATTGCCGAATGTACGCCACGCCGGGCTCTACACTGGTGCGGACCTGATTGCCCTGTGTCACAGAGTGAGTGGTGTGCATGCCTCCGGATCCCGACCAGATGACGGCGGCGTTCGAACGATTATCGGCCCGAATGACGGTGCTGCAGGCCGGAATGCTGCTGGCACCGACGATGCACGAACAGGGTGCCGCCCGCTACGGCCGCATTGTCGCGGCGCAGCTGGCGGCACTCACGATCCGCGGACATGTCGATGTGCATGTCGGTAACGACGGATTCGAGGGCGCGGATTCGCTGCGAGCGGTCCTGCTCCCCGGCCCGCCCGAACCGGTGGCCGCCGAGGAGCGGCAGTTGTTGCGGCATCTGTTCGGCAACGGCTACTCCGTGCGCATCGCCGCCTGCACCGACGGGCCGGGCTGGGATCGGCTGAACGCGACGGTGCGCCGCGAGTTGATCGGCAACGGTTTCGGCTGGGCCAAACCCGATCGATACCGGGCGCTGCGCACGATGGTCCGGCTGCGCCGGCGCATGCTCGATTACGCGGCACAGCGACCGGCGTGGCAGGACAACGAGGCGCTGCACCTCGCGGGCTATCCCTACGCGGTGCTGTTCGCCGTCGACACCGGTCCGGGCCCGCATTGGCCGGGACCGGAGGAAGGCTCGCAGGCGCAGCTGTCCCTGCCGTGGAATCTGCCGCAGGCCTGCGCGCACGCCGTCCGCGATTCCGGCGAGATCGCCTACAGCGCGCCACCGGTAGGCACCGAGGAGCGGCTGGCCGAAGTCGAGCAGCTGCTGATCGCCATGGATTCCCATTCGCAGGGGGTGCGGTACCACCATATGGTCGAGGCCGAGCGACTGCACCGCTTGATCGACGATTACCGCTGGCGCTACAGCTTTCACACGCTGACCACCTCTCCTCGCCCCGAGCTGCTGCGCGCCGCACTGCTGGATCTGGTGCGCGAAACCGAAACCGTGCGCGCGTATGTGCGGCCCGGAGTGCCGGGTCACGAAGAGGCCGTGCTGGTTTGGATGTACGCGGTGCGGCTGTCGGATCTCGTCCTGGACCGCACGCCGTGACCCGGGGTCAGGAGCCGACCACGTCGCGGGCGCGGCCGACGAGGAGCGGATCGGCGGGAGCGACGATGTCGAGTTCCTTGTTCTCGTAGTCGAACAGGCCCAGGACGTGGCGCATCGCGTTGAGGCGGGCGCGTTTCTTGTCGTTGCTCTTGACCACGATCCACGGCGCGTAGTCGGTATCGGTGTGTTCGAAGTTCTCCTCCTTGGCGGCGGTGTAGTCGTCCCACTTGTCCAGCGAGGACGATCTGCGCCAGGTCGTCGACGATGAATCCGGTGGTGTCGGTCAGGTCGACGGCGGACTCGAGGTCGGCGACGGCACTGAGATTGCGTTGCATGTCCGCCCTTCAGTCGTGGAATCCGGTGAGCGGCCAGCCACCGGCGGCGAGCTTCGCCGCGACTTGGCGCAGATCGTCCTCGCTCGGTTCGCAGCGGGTCACTTCCACGATCGCCGCCTCGACCTGCTCGCGATCGACGACGTCGGGCCGGCCCGCCAGCAGCAGGCCGAGAATCCGGTCGAGTTCGTCCTTGTTCAGTTGCTTCTTCAGCAGCGCGAGCAGCGGGAAGTAGTCCTTCGGTGGGACGCCGTCCGGGTAGCCGGCGCGCAGCCAATCCAGGATCTGCGCGAGCAAGCCCTCATCGTTGGTCCTCGAATTCACCTGTGTACTCCTACTTCTCGACCAGGGTCGGATAGATGTGCTCGAAGCTGACCGCTTTGCCGAAACCGGACGCGACGATGATCGTGATACCGACGGCGATCGCGGCGACCACGACGGCGAAGACCACAACGGCCACCGCGGCGCCGAACGGATTGGGCCGGTGGACGGTTCCGTCGGCCGACTCGTGTCCGTTGGCGACCGCGAGACCGCGCACGCCGACGGCGAACAGCGCGGGCAGACCGGCGCCCAGCACGATGCCGACGAGCAGAATCTTCCAGACCGATTCGAGAACGAGCTTTATCGTTTCCATGGTTCTCAGACCTTCGCGATCGTGTCCGCGGGAGCGACCGGCTCGTCCCATTCGGCGTTGACGTTGGTGTGGTCGACCTTCTGCGCTTGGGCGCGCCGGTACATGTAGACCGAGAGCGCGCACAGGATCGCGAAGGCGATCAGCGGGCCCAGCAGGGTCGGGATCTTCGCGGCGATCACCCACATCACCGCGCCCACCACGGCGGCGGCCGGCAGGGTGATGACCCACGCCGCCACCATGCGCAGCGCGATGTTCCAGCGCACCTGCGCACCGGGCTTACCGACACCGGAACCCAGGATCGAGCCGGTGGCGACGTGGGTGGTCGAGAGCGCGAAGCCGAGGTGGCTGGAGGCGAGAATGATTGTCGCCGAGGAGGCTTCGGCCGCCATGCCCTGCGGCGAACTGATCTCGACCAGTCCCTTGCCGAGCGTGCGAATGATGCGCCAGCCGCCGATATAGGTGCCCAGGGCGATGGCGGCGGCGCACGCGAACTTCACCCACAGCGGGACATTGTCGGTTTCGTGCCAGGCGAGGGGGCCGGTCGACCGCGGATCCGAGGCGCTGTAGCCGATCAGCGCCAGGGTGATCACGCCCATCGTCTTCTGGGCGTCGTTGGTCCCGTGCGCGAGCGAGACCAGGGAGGCGGTGCCGATCTGCCCCCACCGGAACCCGGCCTCGGTGAACCGTTCGCCGATACCGACCACGATCTTGAAGATCAGGAAGGTGCCGACCGCGGCCACGATGCCCGCGATCACCGGTGAGAACAGCGCGGGCATGATCACCTTGCCCACCACCCCGTCGATCTTCCCGTGCCCGATCCACACCACGCCCGCACCGGAAGCGATTGCGGCGCCGATCAATCCGCCGAACAGCGCATGCGAACTCGAGCTCGGCAGGCCCAGCAGCCAGGTCAGCAGATTCCAGATGATGCCGCCGATCAGTCCTGCCATCACGATGATCAGCAGGGCCCGCCCGTGATCCGCGGTGAACTCGGCTTTCGGTGTCCCGTCCTTGTTCTGGATCTTGACCACCGCGTTGGTGACCGTCAACGCGACCTCCACCGACAAGAACGCACCGACCAGATTCAGCAGCGCCGAAAGAGTCACCGCGGTCGTGGGTTTGAGGGCACCCGTCGCGATGGACGTCGCCATCGCATTCCCCGTGTCGTGAAAACCGTTGGTGAAGTCGAAGGCAAGCGCCGTGACGATCACCAGCAGCAGGATGATCAGTTCGCTGTTCACTCTCGTGATGGTGCGGTGTGCAGGCCTCGCCCACAATCCCCTGCCGCTTTTCGGCAACGCCGCCTAGCTGGGCGTTTCATCGACGTCGGGCAGAGGTTCATCGAAAGTTCCCGATGGAATCGTCTGCCTGCCACTTGCCGGAATCGGCGGGGCCTCCGGTGAACTGATCGCCCTGAGGATCTGCGGCGCTAGGCGGCGACGATGGCCTCGGCGACCAGGCGGAGATCCGGCACCGCGCCCCGCGGTTCACGCACCCAGGTCCGGCGCGGGTTGCCAGGGGTGGGGAGCGCGATCAACGCGCCGGGACCGGTCTGGGTGACGAAGCAGCGGAACAGGTCCAGCGACCACCATCCCGCGCCCTCACCACAACGGGGATTCTCGGCCAGAAACGACCACACGCACCGGTCCCCCACCCCGACCCGCATCACCGGCACCGCCAGATCACCGAGTATGCCGAGCACCGAAGCGCCCCGCTCGGCGGGTGTCATCACCGCACAGAGGCGCCCCGACCGCATGACCAGCGCCCCGATCCGTTGTTCGTACCAGGTGTCACCGAATATCTCCCGATATCGCGACTGCGCGGGCGCAATGCACGGAGTGGTCTGTTCGGTTACCTGCTCGCTCGCGTAGATGGCTGTCATCAGCCGATCCTCCAGCCCGTTCGCTATCGGACTGTGGCGGTGGAGTGACAGACGTGCTACAGAACAGCGGGGACCGTCCGGCACAGTTCGGTAGGGGCCGAAGGGTTTCGCTTCTACTCTCCCGGCATGAGTTCAGCTGTGCAGCAGAGTCGTGAGGCCGAGGCATTCCTCGAGGCGCGCCGGGCCATCGCTCCGGAGGTGGTCCGCGCGTGTGCGGGGTGGACGGCGCACGAGGTTACCGCGCATCTCGTGGCCGGGGCCGTCGAGATCAGCCGGCATCTGGAGCCGTATCTGAACGGTGAGCCGGTGCCCGCCACGCGCGGGTTCGAGGAGCGGGAGGCGCCGTTTCGGGCGATGAGCGACCCGGAATTGATGCGACGGCTGGAACTCGAGGAGCAGCGGTTGCGGGGGCTGCTCGGGGATGTTCTGGCCGCCGACCCCGACGCGGTCGTCCCGTGGACCGGCCGGACCATGCCCGTGGCGATGTTCCTGCCGCATCTGCGCAGCGAGTTCGCCGTCCACCGCTGGGACATCACCGGGGACGACGGCATCGGCGACGAACTCCTCGCCCAGCCCGAACTCACCGCCCACGCCGTGCGCGCGCTCGGCCCGATGCTGCTGGCGTCGGGCGTGCGCCGCGATCCGTCTCCGGATGAGAATTTCGACGTGCGGCTGTGCTCACCGGGGGCGCCCGATATCCGGCTGTCGGTTGAATCTGGTTGCGCTGCACTGAGTTCGGTCGAGGACGCATCCGACGCCCCCGGCCTCGAGCTGGACGCCGCGGCCCGCCTCCTCGTCCTGTGGGGACGCCGTCCCGAGCCCCGCACCCGCGTCCGCAGCACCCTCACTCCCGCCCAACTCACCAGGCTGCACGCGCTGCTCGCCGGCTACTGACACGAAAGGGCGAAACCGCCCTCGCGCCACCCCCTTTCACCACGAGACGCCACCCGCCCGAGCCCAACTAGGCCGTCGCACCCCCGACCCGGTAGCATCCCCCACGCGCGTGCAGCGCGGCGAGGGGCGGTAGCTCAGTCGGTTAGAGCCGCGGACTCATAATCCGCTGGTCGTGGGTTCGAGCCCCACCCGCCCCACAATCTCTCTCACCAGCGGAATCGCCTAACCGTAGAGTCGGCCCGAGACAGCACAGCGCTCGATGAGCCGTGTACTTCATCGTGCTGATTCGAGGGCCGCGACCCGACTACCGCCCCGCGAGTTCGGCGACGACCGGGGCGAACCGGTCGGCCATGTCGGCGCCGAAGACGAAATAGGAGAAGCCGATCTCTTCGCGGCGTCGTTGGATTTCCTCGAGGGCGGCGGCCGGATCATCCGGAAGTACGTTCAGCGCGTCCGCCGCGCGCAGCGCGGCCGGGTCGGTGTCGGGGGATGCCATATACGGCGCGACGGTATCGCCGACCACGGGCACGGCGAGTGCGAGCTCGAGATCGCCGGTGGTGCGGAAGTCGCGGGCCAGGCGTTCGACCTCACTTCGAGGCTGGTCCCCCAGCGCGAAGGTGACCGTGTCGGCGACCTCGGCCGCCAGCGCTCGGGCCTTGGGCCCGAGGACGGCCATCGCCACCGGGGTGTGACGGTCGGGGCCGTCGAGATCGCGCAGCGCCTTCACCGTCTCACGCACCTCGGCCAGCCGCTCGCTCGGCGGGAGGACGGGCAGCCCTTTGTCGCGCAGCTCGTCCTCGATACCCGGCCTGCCGGTGCCGATGCCCATCTCGAAGCGGCCCTCGGTCAGCAGCGACAGCGAATGCGCTTCCCACGCCGTCTGCCAGGGCGGGCGCAGCGGAGAGGCGTACACCCAGGTGCCCACGCGCAGGTCGGTCAAGGCGGCGGCGGTGGCCAGCATGGGGCCGGGGGCCGGTTGCGTGAGCGGAAAGTCGGGAACCAGCACCGTCGAGTATCCGCTGCCGGCGATGCGGCGCACGCGATCTCGCCACGTCGGCACATCGGTCGTGAGCGGGGCGACGACCCCGAAGCGAAACGGTCTCGTCATGGCTGAACTCCTGTCGGTCGGTGCGTTCGAAAACATGGACGGCGGATCCCCGCGAAATTCATCGGCGCGGCCGGAAAGCGTCCGGCCATGCACCGACCACGTCGCGGGGTGGGCGACGATGAGCGGCCGGTCGGACTGGCGAGGTTCTCCAGCCGTATGCCTCAGCTGTCGCCCACCAACTGCGGTGCGTAATCTTCGGTGGGCTAAGCGTTCTCGCAAGAGGCGGGAGGGAAACCCGCCGCCGTCCGAGCCCAGGGAACTATCGCCGCCCCGCCCGCATCGCTGTCAACTGCGCCGCGCCCTCGCCGGTGAGCCGGTCGAGGGCCGGCGCGCGGCCGGTGATGAGCAGCAGCAGGTCGGCGGCGGCCCCCTCGACGACCGGTCCGGCGCCGGCGGTCCATCGGCAGTCGGAGGCCACGAGGCGGTAACTCCCGAACTTCGAGCGGGCATGGAACGGAAAGCCACCGTTCCATACGCGATCGAGGGCCGATCGCGCTGCGGGTACCGGCATTTCGCGGGGGATGCCGAGCGGGATCGCGATGTCCTGGCCGTGTACGAGCAGATCCATCAGGCGGTCGACGGGCGTCGTGCCGACGGGTGTGCGCCGAACGCCGATACTGTCGTGCAGGTCGGCGAGCAACCGGGTCGTGGTCCGGCGGTCGGCGTGGCGGATGGCGCTGTCGCGGACCATTCGATCGAAGTCGCCTCGGGCTCGGATCAGATGGAACAGGATCGTCCCGAGGCCGGAATCCGCCGACAGGATCAGGTGTGCGACCACATCGCGAACCCGCCAGCCCGCACACAACGAAGGCTGCTCCCAACCACTCTCGGGCAGGGCCCGCAACAGTTCGACCAGGCTCGCGCGCTCGGCGGCGACGGCCTGCCAGACCTGCTCGGTATCGATCGATGTCTTTCCAGCCATTGTCGGAACTCCTCAGGGTGATCGGTGTTGCCGTACCGTAGGAGTTCCAGCCGGGTGGAGGTTCCAGCAACTGTGACCCACAACACACGTCGCGATGGTCTGATCACCATCGGAGAGCTGTCCGAACGCACCGGCGTCCCGGTCCGCACCATCCGCTTCTATTGCGACGAAGGGGTACTGGACGCGCACCGCAGCGCGGGCGGGCATCGACTGTTCGATCCGGCGACGGCGGTGGATCACCTGCAGCTCGTGCGCCGGCTGCGCACGCTCGGCCTCGGGTTGCAGGCGATCACGGCCGTACTCACCGGCACCACCTCGATCGCCGACGCCGTCGCCGCCGAAAGAGCCACGCTCGACGCCGAATTGGAGGCACTGACCTGGCGCCGGGCCGTGCTGGCGGCGGTCGAGGACGCCTCGCCCGGCCGGCGCGCCGCGCGGCTGGAACTACTGGCCGCCGTCGGCGACAGCCGGCGCGCCCGCGACGATCTGGTCGCGTTCTGGCGCCGAGTGCTCACCCCGATCGCACCGGAGACATTCGACGGTTTCGTCGCCATGAACATTCCGGCCCCGCCCGCCGATCCGACGCCCCGGCAAGTCGTCGCCTACGCCGAGCTCGCCACCGCGGTGACCGATCCGCGCCTGACCGCCGCGATGACACAACAGCTCTGGCGACACGACCCCACGAATATCCGCGACAAACGCGCACTGCTGTCCGGCGTCGCCGAAGCCTGCGAAATCGTGGACCCGCTGGTCGCGACGCGCGTGGAACCACGGCCGGGCGCGGAACTCGACCGGTTTCTCGCCGCCCACGCCGCCGCCCGGCGCGTCCGCCCCACGGCCGAGTTCCGGCGCCGGCTGCTCCACGGCGCCGACGACAACGATCCGCGCATCCGCCGGTACTGGACGCTCACCGCCGAAATCACCGGTACGACCACCACCGGCGCGGCGCAGGACTGGCTGTACCGGGCGCTGAGCCGGTGGTAGCGACGCCGCGCGGCCCTACTTCTCCAGGTAAGCGACCATTCCGTCGATGAGTCCCTGGATGGCGTCGTCGAGGTTGCCATAGGTGCCGAGGGTGCGTTCGGAGGTGATGCCGCGCATGGCGGCGGGGATGAGTGCGGCGACGCGGCGGATTTTGACCGGGTCGACGCCCAGGTCGGCGAAGGCTCGTTCACATGCCTTGTCCCAGTTGGGTTTCCACGAGGCGAGTTCGGCGGCGGTCAGCGGATAGTCGCGTTCGAGTTCGGCGTGGTCGCGAGGCAGGGCGGCGCGCAGGGTTTCGATGGCGAGGGATTCGGGGCGGCGCAATCCGATCGCCATGGTGTTGATCAGGGCGGCGACCCGTTCGGACAGGGTTCCTTCGGTCGCGATACCGGCGGGCAGGTCGCCGCGTTTGTCGGCGGTGTAGCGAAGCACCGCCGCCCAGAGTCCGTCGATATCGCCGAACTGATATTTCACGACTCCCCAGGTCGCGCCGATGTCGCGGGCGATCCGGTTGCCGGATACGGCCGCGGGGTCGCCGGTGGCCAGCGAGGTGATCGCGGCCTCGAGCATGGCCTCCCGCGATTGGATACCGCGCTTGTTCGCACGCCTCCTGTGCACCGCTACCTCCGTCACGACGGTCGATAATACCGTCCCTGAACTGCGGCATCCAGTTTCAACGAACCCTCTTGTTTTCTTTCATAGAGGCTTCTACTCTTGTGTCGCCGGGCGCGGCGGTCTGCGCCGCGACGTGCAGCCCCTCGCCGAATGTGGAGGATCGAGATGGCAAAACCACCCCTGTCGATGGAGCCGACGGGCTGGTTCCAGGTCGCGTGGTGCACCGAGATCCCCATCGGCGCCGTCCACAAGATGAAGTACTTCGGCCGCGAGATGGTCGCGTGGCGCTCGGCATCGGGGCAGCTCGCGGTATTCGACGCGTACTGCGAACATCTCGGCGCGCATCTGGGCTACGGCGGGCGCGTCGACGGCGAGAACCTGGTGTGCCCGTTCCACGGATGGGAGTGGAATCGGCAGGGGCGCAACGTCTGCATCCCCTACGAGGCACATCCCAACAAGGGCCGCCGCATCCGCAGCTATCCGGTCGTCGAACGCAACGAGGCCGTGTGGATCTGGTACGACATCGACGGCCGCGCACCGTATTTCGAGGTGCCGGACATCTTCGAGGCATTCGGTGACGACAAGACCGCCGCCGACTACTATCCGCCGGTGCCCGCGGCCACACTGTTCCGGCCGGGCCTGGAACTGCATCCGCAGTACATCATGGAGAACGGCGTCGACTTCGCGCATTTCAAGGTCGTGCACAAGACGCCGTTCGTGCCGGAGTTCACCCGCCACGACTTCTCCGGCCCGGTGTCCTACGTGGACTTCACCATCGCCTTCGACGAGGGCATCAGCGAATCGGACGTCAACAGCGGCGTGGAATCGATCAACGCCGGGCTGGGCTGTTCGATCACCAAGAGCTGGGGCATGGTCGACAACCGCACCATGCCCGCGGTGACGCCGGTGGACGAATACACCTCCGATGTCCGGTTCACCGTGTGGATCGGACGCAAGACGGGCGACGACAGCCCCGAGATCAGCCGATACGGAAAGACGATGGCCGATTTCGTGATCGACCAGTTCGAGGCCGACATCAACATCTGGGCCCACCAACGCTACTCCGATCCACCCGCGTTGAGCCGCAAGGAATTTCAGGGATTCACCGCGCTACGCCAGTGGGCGCTGCAGTTCTATCCCGACGGCGGCCCCGCGGGCACCGACCCGCACCGGCCGCACAGCGGCGCCGTACATCCCGCGGCCGACGCGACCGCCTGAGCACCGTCACCCCCGCAGCCACCACACCGAAAGGCACGCGATGAGCACCTCCGACACGATCCGGGTATTCCAGGTCGCCACCGGCAATCTCGGCACCGAGATGATCGGGCGCATCCGCAACCATCCCGATCTCGAGCTCGTCGGGTTGCACTGCTACACGCCCGAGAAGATCGGCCGCGACGCCGGTGAGATCGTCGGCCTCGACCCCATCGGGGTCACCGCGACCGGGACTGTCGAGGAGATCATCGCCGCGCGGCCCGACGTCCTCACCTTCCACGGCGTCTTCCCCGACGAAGATCTCTACGAGAAGGTCCTCGAAGCGGGTATCAACGTGGTCACCACCGCGGACTGGATCACCGGTTTCCACCGCGACACCAACCACGCCCATCCCTCGGGCCGCAAGGTCAGCGAGGTGATCCAGGCCGCCTGTGAGCGCGGAAATGCCACCTTCTACGGCACCGGCATGAACCCGGGTCTGTGCCAGATTCTCGGCATCGTGCACACCGCGGACGTCGCCGACATCGAGAACATCACCGTCACCGAATCGGTCGACGTCTCCTGTCACCACTCCGTCGACACCTGGAAGGCCGTGGGCTACGGCCGCCCGGTCGACGACCCCACGATCCCGGATTCGCTCTACCGGTACACCGCGGTGTTCGCCGACTCGGTCTACCTCATGGCCGACGCCTTCGGACTCGAACTCGACGAGGTGACGTTCGGCTACGAACTCGGCGCCTGCACCAAGGACGTCGACCTCGGCTGGTACTTCATGCCGAAGGGCTCGCTCGGCGCGAGCTACATCAAATATCAGGGCATGGTCGACGGTGTCCCGCGCGTGGAGACCCATCTCGAGTGGCAGATGACGCCGCACACCGACCCGTCGTGGGAGATCAAGGGCTGCTACATCACTCAGGTGACCGGCGACCCCAACATCTACAGCAAGCACATGATCTTCCCGCGCAAGGGTTTCGATCTGTCGAACCCGGAGAACTTCGCCTCGATCGGCATGACCGTCACCGGCCTGCCGGCCCTGAATGCCATTCGATCCGTGGTGGCCGCGCGCCCCGGCATCATCACCAGCGCGGACCTGCCGCTGCGCACCTTCGCGGGACGCTTCAGGATCTGAACGCTCGGCAGCCGCATCCCGGCCCGTCGCGTGGATCGCGCATGCACGGGGTGCGGCTGAATCTTGTTGCGGGCTTTCGCGCTCCGCGCCGGTTAGTGTTGGGCAGGGGTTGCCTAGTCGTCTGATCGGAGGTGTGCGATGGCTGATCTGTTTTCCACCGCGCTGCGGGCTCATCAGTGGATCTACGAGAAGTCGGACGGGTACGTGGGGCACCGGCTGCTGTTCGGAAACCCCACCCTGTTGTTGCGAACGGTGGGGCGCAAGACCGGGCAGCCGCGCACCAGTGCGCTGACCTATGCGCGAGACGGCGACGACTATCTGGTGACGGCGTCCAACGGCGGGTCGCCGCGGCCGCCGGGGTGGCTGGCGAATGTGAAGGCGGCCCCGGAGTGCGAGATCCAGGTCGGGCATCGGCGGATTCCGGTGACCGCGCGGCCGACGTATCCGGACGACACCGAGTACGCGCGGCGGTGGTCGCTGGTCGACAAGGTCAACAAAGGCCGGTACACGCAGTACCAGAAGATGACCGATCGGCCCATATCGGTGGTGGTGCTCAGCCCGCGGAAGTGACGCGGGCGGCGGTCGGACTCGTCACATTCGTCCGGATCGCTTGGTTTTCGGGCAAAGGTTTCGCTATCCTCGCCTCCGAGGGGAGTACTTCCCAAGCGCCACACCGGTCAGTACGGATTCCGCCGTCGGGATCCCCGGATGGCCGCCCGGATATCGGGTGAAGGAGACCTCGGGTGCTTTCGCATACCCGAGGAGACCTGTGAACTCGTCCGTTCTCGCAGCCCAGCAGCTGCACACCATCGGCTCCCCCTGGCTGTGGGCCGCCACCATCGCCGGTGTGCTGGTTCTGCTCGCGCTGGACTTCGTCGTCACTCGCAAACCGCACGAGGTGTCGATGCGGGAGGCGGTCGGCTGGACCGTGTTCTACCTGGCGTTGCCGGTCGCGTTCTTCGGCATTCTGTGGGCCGGATTCGGATCGAAGCCCGCCACCGAGTTCATCACCGGTTATCTGCTGGAGAAGTCGCTCTCGGTGGACAACCTGTTCGTCTTCATGCTGCTGCTGGCGGCCTTCGCGGTCCCGGCGGTGCTGGCGCAACGGGTGCTGCTGTTCGGCATCGTGGGCGCACTGGTGCTGCGCGGCATCTTCATCGCCGTCGGTGCGGCGGCGCTCGCCTCGCTGGACTGGGCGTTCCTGCTGTTCGGCGCGGTTTTGCTGCTCACCGCGCTCAAGCTGATCCGCGACGCGGTCACCGGGCACGAACAGGAAGTCGACATCTCCCGGATGCGCTCGGTGCGCCTGATGCGCAGGCTGATGCCCGTCACCGACGACTACCGCGGCACGAAGATGGCCGTGCGGGAGGCCGGCCGCCGCGCCCTGACCCCGCTCGCCCTGGTGGTCACCGCCGTCATGGCCACCGACCTGGTGTTCGCGATCGACTCGGTGCCCGCGGTCTACGGCGTCACCGGCGACCCGTATCTGGTGTTCGCCACCAACGCCTTCGCCCTGCTGGGCCTGCGCGCCCTCTACTTCGTCCTGCAGGCGGTCCTGGCCCGCCTGGTGCACCTCGCCTACGGCCTGGCCGTGATCCTCGGCTTCATCGGCGTCAAACTGGTGCTGCACTGGGCCCACGGCTACTGGGACTGGCTGCCGGAGATCCCCACCGCCGCCTCGCTGCTGGTGATCGTGGTGGTGCTCGGCGTAGTGACCGTGACCAGCCTGCTGGCCACCCGGGGCGAGAAGGACGGCGACTCCGCCACTGTCGACACGTCCGCTCGATGAGCATCGCGGCCCGCGGGCGCAGGAGTTGTCCGCCGCGCGATCTCGGCCGTACCGTGGGCCGGTGCTGTCCCGCTTCCGGCGTATCGATCCGGTCCGCACCCGGCGCGCCGTCGACGCGCTGCGATTGCCGGAGGCCGTCTTCAAGACCTGTCCCTGGCAGCCGCGGGAATTGGTGGACACCGGTCTGCGGCAATGGTTGCGATGCTGCGGAGCGGCGCTGGCGGACGACCAGGTGATCGGCATGCCGTCCCATGCCGTGGACGAGGCGTGGCACGGTCTGATCCTGTGCACCAAGCGTTACCGGGACTTCTGCGAGGCCGCGTACGGCCGGTTCCTGCACCATTTTCCCGAGGGAGACGGCTACGGCGGCGGCAGCGGTGTGCCGATGGCGACTCAGCTCGGACGCACCGTCGTCGCGTGGTCCCTCGTCGCCGACCCCGGCGAGGACTGCGTGCTATGGGATCTGGATGTCGTTGTGGGAGTGGAGAATCCGTGGGGAGTCTCGCCGGAGCGGATCGCCGAGGTGGAAACCGCCCTGGGTGAGATCAGCGGAGGTTCAGGGCGCCGCGCTCGGCGGTGACGATGGCCGCCGGTCGCCACGGATTGCTCCTACCGCACAGACCCAGACCGGCGCGAACCGATCGGGTGCGGCGATCCCCCGGGCCGCCCGCGCGTGCCGGCCGAGGTGGCCGTTCGACCTAGCTGCTGCTGCCGCCACCGCAACTACTACCACCGCCAACACCATGGCCCGGCTGCCCGGCGCGACTCCGTTGCCGGAGAGCAGATCCGCGAATGCGCCTGCAGCGCGG
>NZ_LZML01000212.1:0-2627 GCF_001665695.1 Nocardia sp. 852002-51101_SCH5132738
CTGGCCGAAACTCGTGCGAGTGTGGTGTGTCCGATCCATCTGGGCCTGATGCAGGGCGTGCTGGAGGGCCGGGCCGCGCCGGTGACTGTCGAGCGGCTCGAGGCGTTCGTCGAACCCGATCTGTGCTTGGCCCATCTCACCACGACCGGCAGCGCCGGGTCCGCCCCGGCGCAGATGGAATCAGCGCAATGACCATCGCCGCGGCCGTTATCACCGCGACCGGGCTCAGCTGGCTCGGTATGGTGCTGGCGATCTCCTTCCTGGAAGCGCCGCTCAAATTCCGGGCGCCCGGCGTCACGGTGCCGATCGGGCTCGGAATCGGACGGCTGGTCTTCCGCGCCCTCAATAGCGTCGAAATCGTTTTTGCGGCAACGATTGTCGTCGCCATCGCGATCGACCCGCCCGGCACCGGCGCCATCACAGCCCTGATGGTCGCCATCGCAGCACTGCTCGTGCAGTTGACGTTGGTCCGGCCACGGCTGACCCGCCGCAGCGATGCCGTGCTCGCCGGCCACGACGCGCCCCGCTCGCGCGGCCACTACGAGTATGTGATGTTGGAAATCCTGAAAATCGCTGCATTGCTCGGCGGGGCCATCCTGCTACTGGCCCACAGCGTGTCATGAACACCCCTCGCACCGCGGGCCGTCCCGTGTCGACGACACACCCGCCGCGTCGGGGCCACCACCCCACGCCAGGCACCGTCGTGCACATCCTGGCTCTACGACCATGACGGGCTCGGCCGAATCACGCCCCGAACATCCGCGACGCTCCCGCGGTCAGCACCTCGACGCGCTGATGGAACAGATCGCGCATCGCCGCGATCGCCACGACAGGGTAGGCGGGGCGCTCATCGTCGTCGGCATCGACACCTCCGAGTCATCCCCGCATGCGCTCGCCTATGCCGCCGGCGCCGCGCGCCGCATGCATGCCACCCTGCTGGTTGCCTACATCACTACGCTCGGAACCGGTGCCTACCTGACCAGCCTGGCACCGATGGGCGCCGACGCCGACGTCGCACTCGCCGCCGAGCAGATCACCACCGTCCGCGAGTTGGCTACCGAGATCCTCTACGACCTGCCCCTGCCGTGGTCGTTCACCGTCCGTCGCGGCGACCCCGCGGTGGAACTGGCGCGCCTGGCCGAGGAGAACAGTGCCGACAGCCTCATTGTCGGCCAAACGAGAGGCCGATTGCACCGCCTGACCGGGTCCACCGCCGCCCGGCTACTGCGCCGGGCCCGCTGTCCGGTCACTGTGGTGCCGTGATAGCGGGCCGATGCCAAACGATCCGCCTCAGCTGATCGGGTCCAGTGCCAGCGCCTGGCGGCGTTGATGCACGGTCAGATACCGCAGCCCGTGCGGGCCTGCGGTGAACGCGCGGCGCGACCGGCGCGGCAGCCACACCAGCGCACCCGACGTCAACTCCAGCTCACCGAGTTCGGTGGTGAGGGTGCCCGTGCCGTCGAGCACGTGGATCAGCACATCCAGGTCCGGGCCGGTGTGCGCATCGATGCGCCCCCGCGCGGCAAGGCGAATGATATTGGCATCCAGATCGCGTCGGCGCACCGGCAACGTCCATATCGCTCCCGTCGTATCCGGATGCCCCGGCTCAAGGGCGGAGGTGTCGGTCAGGATCCGCGGCAATGACGTCGAGGCCAGCTTCCCAATCCGCACCCGCCACACACGCGGCCCGTCCTCGACGACATCCCAGCTGTACCCACCGGGATGCTCGACATCGAACTCATCGCGCAGATGCCGCGGATAGTGGTTGTTCACCAGCACGAACGACTCTCCGGCAGCCAGGGCGTCGAACCGCGCGAAGATCGCCGGATGCTTGTCCGGCTTGCGCAACTCCCGCACATCCAACTCCGACGGTCCCGTCTGTGTCAGATCCGTGTCGGGCATGTGACCCACCTCCTATTTTTTACAATATTCTATTGTATAAACTAATCCTGCGATGCACGCCAGCCAAACCACCCCGGTTATGACACGCGTCATCCACGACCCACCGGCCCGGCCGAGCGGCGACTCGACACAACCGCCCATACCGGAGATTCGAGGAGAATGCGATGACCACCGCGATGCTGCCCCCGATCCATCACCCGCTCGAGATCCCGCAGCGCGCGGTCAGCGTGATCCGCCAGGCGCAAGACGTCGTGTCCGCGTTACCCGCTCCGACACTTCCGCGGGACGTGCTCGCGGCAACGACGGTGGGCGATCCCGCCTTCACTCACGTCATCGACGCCCGCACTCTCGCCGTCGTCGTCCGCAAAGACCGCGACATCCAGCCGATCGCCGCGATGATCACCGAACACCTGCTCGGCGTCACCGCGACCGTGGTCGGCAGCGCGGTCACCGTCACTCTCCGCTGACCCTTCCGTCACTTCCGCAGCGACGCCACGATGATCCCGGCCCCGGCGGGCTCGAACCGGCAGGGGTCGGCAAGTGTTTTCCGCACTGAATCGAATGGTGGTACCCACCATGCGCTACGATAGCCGTGCCGGGCGAAAGTCGTTCATCCGCTGCGTCTTTCAAGGCGACTGCTTCTATGAAGGGAGTGTCGGATTACCGGTGGATCTGACCCCGGTAGGGGTTAGTTTCCGGTCGGGGTGATCCGGCCTTCGAACGCG
>NZ_LZML01000213.1:0-793 GCF_001665695.1 Nocardia sp. 852002-51101_SCH5132738
GCCTTGGCGATCCAGCCGAGGTGTGTTTCCAGGATCTGGCCGATGTTCATACGACGCGGCACACCATGAGTGTTCAAGATGATGTCGACCGGAGTGCCGTCGGGCATGAACGGCATATCCTCCTTCGGCAGGATCTTGCCGATCACACCCTTGTTACCGTGACGGCCGGCGAGCTTGTCACCATCCTGGATCTTGCGCTTCTGCGCCACGTAGACGCGGACGAGTTCGTTCACACCCGGAGGCAGATCGTCGTCGTCCTCACGCGAGAACACACGAATACCGATCACCTTGCCCGACTCACCGTGGGGCACCTTCAACGACGTGTCACGCACCTCGCGGGCCTTCTCACCGAAAATCGCACGCAGCAACCGCTCCTCCGGAGTCAGCTCGGTCTCACCCTTCGGAGTCACCTTGCCGACCAGGATGTCACCGTCACGCACCTCGGCACCGATCCGCACGATGCCACGCTCGTCCAGATCCGCCAGCACCTCATCCGACACGTTCGGAATATCACGAGTGATCTCCTCGGCACCGAGCTTGGTGTCCCGAGCGTCGATCTCGTGCTCCTCGATATGAATCGAGGTCAGCACGTCCTCCTCCACGAGACGCTGCGACAGAATGATCGCGTCCTCGTAGTTGTGACCCTCCCACGGCATGATCGCCACCAACAGGTTCTTACCCAACGCCATCTCACCGTTCTCGGTGCACGGGCCGTCGGCCAGAACCTGGCCGTGCTCGACCCGCTGGCCCTCGTCCACGATCGGACGCTGGTTGGCGCAGGTGCCCTGGTTGG
>NZ_LZML01000214.1:0-32475 GCF_001665695.1 Nocardia sp. 852002-51101_SCH5132738
GGTGCGTCGGGCGAGTTCGAGGGCGAGGGGTTCGGCATTCGCCCGTAGTGACGGGTCGAGGGCCGAGAGTTGGTCGGCGACGATCTCGATGCGGGACAACCGGATGTGGCCGTCGAGGAAGGCGAGCGTGGTGTGGGGTAGGTCGGGGAGGTGGTGGTGCGGATCGGGCTGTGGCCGGGGGTGAGGGCGTTCGCGGCGGCGTCGGTGAGTTCGCGGCAGCTGCTGAAGCGGTCGGCGGGATTCTTCGCCAGGGCGCGCGCGAAGACGTGGTCGATCGCCGGTGGTAGCCCGGAATTGACGGCGGTGGCGCGAGGCGGCGGCTCGTAGAGGTGCCCCATCATGACCATCGCGGGTTGGGTTGCGGGATACGGGTTCTGGCCGGTGATGAGCTTGTAGAGCGCGCAACCCAGGCTGTAGATGTCGGCTCGGCTGTCGACCGCCATGCCTTGGAGTTGTTCCGGCGGCGCATAGGCGATCGTCGCGACGAAGCTGCCGGTCTGGGTGAGTTCGGTGGCGTCGTCGGCGGATTTGGCGACACCGAAATCGGTGAGCAGGACGCGTTCCTCGTCATCGTCCTCGGGGGTCGACAGCAGGAAGTTCGCGGGTTTGACGTCGCGGTGCAGGAGTCCGCGGCGGTGCGCGTAGTCCAGGCCCTTACCGACCTCGGTGACGATGCGCAGGGCGCGCAGCGGAGTCATCGAATGCGGGTCGCGGGCCAGTTCGGCCGAGGCGTCGGTGCCGTCGACGTACTGCATGGCGATCCACAACTGGCCGTGCTCTTCACCGCGGTTGTAGACCGAGACGATATTCGGATGATCCAGGCCGGCAGCGAGATTGGCCTCGCGTTCGAATCTGCCCCGGAATTCGTGGTTGGACGACAGTTCACCGCTGAGCACCTTGATGGCGTCCATGCGGGGGAGGCTCGGATGTTTGGCGAGATACACCGTGCCCATCCCACCGGCGCCCAGCTGGCGAACGATCCGATACCCACCGACGATGGTGCCGGGACTCATCACCATCAGTAACAAACTCCTGGTAGTTCGGCGGGCCGCGTATCGTCGCGGAGCTTACTGGACTTCGAGGTGGGCGGTCGAGTCACGGCTGCCACTGGCTGTTGGCGAACAGGGCGTACTGCGCGGCCGCGCGTTGATGCACGTCGACCAGCTGATTCGAGGTCACATAGCCGACGTAGTTGCGGTAGGCGACGATGCAGGTATAGCGCTTCAGCCCGCCGTCGGCGTTCTTCGTACCGTTCTCTACGCATGCCGAATCCGTGAGCTGGGGAACCGGATCGACGGCCGGGCCGCCGCCCTGGAAGATGATGCGATCGGTGACAGCCTTCTTCGCCGATGCGCCGTCGGCGGCGCGCACCACCAGAGCGTCGGAGGTTTTGGCGAATTCGTCGGCCTTCAGGGCGGCGACGCTCTGCGCGGCGGCCTTTCGATCGGACATGTAGTGCAGGATTCCGTGCGGACCGAATACGCCGTTGTCGTCGCCGTATTGGGGACGCCCCGACTGGCCGGTATTGAGCGCCCGGCTGAGCAGGTAGTCCGGATCCCAGGGAAGTTTGACCGTGTCCTCGTCGGAAATCGGCGGCAGCCGGTCCAGCAGGGGGAATTCGACGTCCAGGGCCTTCTCGGTGAGCGAGGTGAGGCTGTTCAGGTTCGGTGTCGGAGTGAGGGCCAGTACCGACACCACATAGGAGCCGTGCGCGAGGAAGGAGCGGATCGACGGTGTTCCGGGGAGCCAATGGGCGTGCGCATCAGGATATTTCGCGAGTGGCACCGGCTGGTTCTGGTCTTTGTAGGCGTTGAAATCGGCGTTGTAGAAATCGGTGGCGGCCCGGGTGGCGCTTGCGGCGTCGTCGAACTGCATGACCGACAGTGCGAGCACCGTGGAATAGGGCTTCTCGGGTTTCGGCCAGCCGGCGAAACCCCAGCCCGCGTCCTTGTCGCTGGCCGCCGTCGAGAATCCGTACACCATGTGGTCGCGCTTGGCGACGGCCTCCATATCGTTCTCGTTGCCGAGCGCATCGGGCAGGACGCCGGCGGAGAAGCTGCCCGCCTTCTCGCGTTTCGTCAGCGACGGGTCGACCTGGTCCGCGGTTACCACGTACTCGGCGAGGCGCATGCCGGCGGCCTCGGGTGCGTTGACGAAGCCCGGCCGATAGTCCACGTGGATATCGAGCGGCCGCACATCGTAGTTGCCGACATCGAGCTTCCGGACATCTATTTCCGACGGACCGGCCCAGCCGCCGACGGTCGCGCCGCACCCGGTCGCCGCCAGAACTCCGCCGAGGCAGGCCGCGGCGGCCGCCGCCCGGACGAATCGTGTGGTCATTTCGGATCCGCCTTCACCAGGATGGTGTACTGGGCCGAAATGCGTTGCTGCGCATCCAGTAACTGCTCGCCCCAGGCCAGCGAGGCGTATCGGCCGTAGTACACCGAGCAGTAGAAGCGGACGGCCAACATCTCCTTGCCGTTGTATTCCCGGCATTTCGCGACCGGAAGATTCCGCGGGGACGCCGCCTGCTTGAAATGTTTTTCCGCTCCGCCCAATTCGTCGCGAATATCCGCGGCGGCCACGGCATCGCGGGCTCGGTACAGTTCGTTGCCGTAATCGGCGAAGCGGTCGACGCCGTCGCGGTCGTACCACGCCCGGGACTCGCCCGGATCGCTACTGAAGTGCAGCCCGGCATGTCCGAGGTAGACACCGGGCGGGTTGAGCCATTCGCCGGTCGCCTCCTTCGGCCGGATCATGGTCCGGCCGAGCATCCCGTCGATGTCGATCGGGTGGTCCATCAGTTTGTCCGGGGGTGTCGGCTGAAACTTCGCGAGCGCGGGCGCGACGGTGTCGAGACTTTTCTGCACACGCGAGACGAGCGCCGGGAGATCGACCTTGTTGAACCAGTTCTTGGCCTGGTCGTAGACCGCGGTGAAGACGACCAGCCGACCCGCCGGATACCAGTTGCTGATCGCCTGTTTGGTCGGCACCCAATGTGCATGCGCCAGCGGATAATTGGGGATGGCGACCGCTTGGGTCTGCGGGTCCCGGCCGAAATCGCGCCGCTCCAGGGCCACGGCGACCTCGGTCGCGCGCTGCTCGGTCGGGAAGATCATGGCCGCGTTGACCAGCTCGCTTCCCAGGTTGTCCGGGTCGTCGCGGCCGTAGGACGCGAAGCCGCCGATCAGGTCCGGGGCGTCTTCGGCGAAGTTGCCCAGGTCGGTGAAGTCCTTCATCACCGACGTCTTCGGATCGAGGAAGACCAGGGTGTCGAGTTTGCCGGTGTGGGTGAAGGCCGGATCGATATCCATCGGCAGCGGCATCGCGCTGCCGAGTCGCTCCGCCTCGAAGAATGCGGCCTGACCCGGATTGGCGGGCTTGCCCATATCGCGCGGTGTGGCGTCGTACGGTCCCACGTCGAGACCGCTGAGATCGACGGTCGGTTCGGCGGCCGGAGGGGGAGCCGGATCGGAGCCGCATCCCGTCGCGGCCAGCGCCAGCGCGGCCACGGCAGCGGCCAGCACACGCACGGAATTTCGCATAGTCCCCTCCCACAGGCTCCACGCCGGTGAACACAGGTGCCTGCTCGGCCGACGCTGCGAAGAAGATAGCACCCGTCTCCGACGGGTGCCCTTCACCGGCGGCGGCACCCGATGTGCGGGCGTCGCTGTGGGCGGGGTGTCAGGCCCCCGTCCGCAGATCGCCGACGAACTTCTCGCACACTGCGGCCATGGGCTGCCAGTCGCCGGCAGGATATTGGCAGCCGACGCTGACCTGCAGGCCCGAATCCACCAGCACCTGCCAGCGCACCGTGGTGCCGTCGCCGGGAGTTTCCTCGTAGGACAGCCCGGGGCGGCCGCCGAAGATCACGTTGCGCTGCAGCGGCCCGACCGTGCCGGCCGGTCGTTTGGCGATCTGGGTTTCGAGCGTGGCGGCGACGTCCTCGATGCCGGAGCCCGCGGCGAGATCCTTCTGGACCAGCGAAATACGTTCCCGCGCACCGTCGTTCGGGGAGAGGTCGACCCGGGCGCCGGAGCGATTGGTGATATGCCAGCCCGCCGGGACCACCGCCTCGACCCGCCCGAAGGACTCCGCGGGCGGTGCCGCCGCCGCGGTCGGTGAGGCGACGGGGGACGGGTGCGTACCGGTGGATTCGGCCGTCTGCGACTCGCCGCCGGATCGGGTCAGCACCACGGCGGCCGCCACCGCGGCGACGATCACCGCGAACACAGCGGCGCCGATGAAGAGGGGAGTGCGGCGCTTCGGTGGCGGCGCGGTCGCGGCCGCATGCTCGTGCAGCGAGCCGACCCACGGTGTCTGCGGGGCGAACTGCGCGGGGCGAGTCGCGGGGGACACCGCGGGCCCGCCCCGGACCAGATCCACACCGGACATCCCGCGCAGGTCGACACCGAAGCCGTAGCGCCGGGACAGTTCCGCGCGCATCGCGTCGAGCAGTGCGGGTTCGGCGGCGCCGACGACCACGAGATAGCTGGGTTTGCGGCCGCCGAGCAGTCGATCGACGACATCGACGACGGCCTCCACGCCGCGTCCCTCGGCCAGGTCCGCGGAGCCGATCGTCGGCTCGTATTCGCAGGCCTCGATCCAGGTCTCGGTGCCCGAACGGCCGGTGAGGGTGACGGTCGTGGTGAGCGTATTCAGTTCCACCACCGCGATGCGCTGCTGCTGCGAGGTGCTCGCGGACAGTCCGGCCACCCGCAATGCCAGCGGTTCGACGCTGATCTCGCCGGCCAGACGGCGGGCGCCGGCCTCGAGCGCGGCGCGGCGGCGCGTGCCCCACTCCGACGGGCTCACCACCGTGAGCCGCTCACACGCGCTGGGCAGCCGCAGATTCGTCAGCACCGCGCCGAAGATCGCGGCGAAGGCGTCGGCGACGGTCGGCAGCATCGGGACGAAGGCGATGCGGTCCGCTGCGGCCAGCCGTACCACCGAGACGGCGGGGGAGGGCGGTTGAAGTGGTTCTCCCACAACGAGACTCGCGCCGTCGCTGGCGGGGACCACCGAGGGAGCGCCGTCCCAATGAGTGGATTCGCTGCGCGCCCACAATCGGCTGTCGGTCAGTATCAGATCGACCGTGGACATCAGCTCCCCCTTCCAGGCTGGGTCTCGCGGCATAGTACTCCAGCACGGTGACGCTCCCGCGCCGCCCGGGCTCGGTCAGAAGTTGTTGGCCAGCAACGCATACGCCGCGTCGACCCGCTGATCTATATCCTCGCGGCTGTTGGCGTTGACGACCTCCACGTATCGCCGGTAGGGCACGTAGCAGCGGAAACGGCTGTCCTTCTGGGGATCTCCCGAACTGTTGAGCGTCAGGCATTTGGCCCCGGGCACCGTCTCGGGCGCGTCGGCCGGCTCGTACTGCTCACCGGAACCGGAGATCAGCCCTTTGATCATGCGCGCCCCCGCATCGGCGTCGCGGACGCGCAACACCGAGCTGTTGTCGGCGACGGCGATGGCATCCATGCCGGTGTCGTCGACGAGGCGCTGGCGTGTGGTCTCGTCGGAGGAGATGTGGACGAATGCCGATGCGGCATAGACCGCGAAGCGATCGGCATCGGGTGTGCGGTTCGAGCGGTCGCGCACGACGGCGCGGGCGAGCAGGCCGTCCGGATCCACCGGCAGCGCGTCGAGGCCGCCGGCCGCCGTCGCCTGGAAGTGATCGAGTGCCGGCACCTCGGCGTCGAGCGTCTTCTGGACCCAGGCCAGCAGGTCGGCCTCCTCGGAGCGAGGCCGCTCGATGAACAGCGAGATCACGAACTGTTTGTAGGCCATGAAGGTGCCGATGGTGGGGATCCCGGGACGGTAGTGGATATAGGCATCCGGGTATTTCGGCTGTGCGAGTTTGCGATTGAGGTCGGGTGCCACACCGAAGTCGACATCCTCGAGTTCGCGCGCGGCCTGCCGGGCAGCGGACTCGTCCGGGAAACGCAGCACCAGATCGGTGACCGAGGTCGCCGCTGCCGCGCTGTCCAGCGAGCCCGGCTTGTCGGAACCCGCCGCGACATAGGCGACGATCATCTTGTTGCGGTCGAGCACCGGTTTGGAGACCGCGGCCAGCAGGCGACGGGTGGCCTCGGTGCTGTCGGCGACGACTCGCCCGCCGGCGCCGACCGTCAGCGACGGGTCGATGCGAACGGCCGGGACCACGGCCTGCGACATCCGCATCCCCTCCGCCAGCGCGCCCTTGCTGCCCGCGGTGGCGTCGTAGCTGTGGCGGTCGACCGGGTACGGACCGACGTCGAGCGTGCGGACATCCAGTTCGGCGGCGGTCGGGGTTCCCTGCACGCCGCAACCGGTCAGCGCGGCAAGCAGTGCGGCGCAGGTGAAAACAAGAGATCTGCGAATCGTCCGGCCCATGGACCGCCCCCTTCTCCCGGTGCTCTCTCCCGGTTCTCCGACATCGAAATTACCGGACCGGACCCGACAGCGGGGACTCATGGACAACGATTGCCTTAACCTTGTCCGTGTGTTGACCGCTGCGCTGATCTCGCTCGGAGGCCGATTCCGTTGATGGATCGGCAGGTCGAGGTTGTCGCCGGTAACCATGTCGTCGTGCGTGTCGCGGGGGCCGTCGTGGTCGTCGCGCATCGTGGTCGCGGCCGGGTTCACCCCGACGCACCGGCGATGCGGGCCGCCGAGGCGCTGGCGCAGTTGGTGTCCGAGGCGTCCGAGCATGCCCCACAAGGACCCGGGCGGATCATCGCGCGCGAGGCTACCCGCTGGCTGATGCAGGAGGCCGAACAGGTCGACGGCAGCCCGGTCGACCTCGGAATTCTGTCCGGCTCGGATACCGGTGGAGTGGCGATCTTCCTGCACGGCTCGGTCACCGCGGTACTCGCGGGCGCCCGGGGTGTCGAGTACTACCGCGGCGTGGATGCCGCCTTCACCGTCGACCGGTTCACCGAACCGCCGGCCCGCGCGGCGGCGCTGTTCATCGACGACGAGCACGGCCGGATTCCGGAACTGCCCGAACGTGGCATCGGCTCCCTGGTGGAGGGCGTGGCAGCCGCCGCGGGTGCGGTGGTCTGGTTCGAGGGCGAGCGGACCCGCGCGCGTGATCGTGTCGCCCGTCCCGCCGCCGGTGCACACCATCGCGCCGAGCCCTCGCCCACGTCGCAATTGGACGCGCAGCGGCCCGAACCGCAACTGCCCCCACCCCCGACCCGACCGGATCGGACGCCGGAAGCCGATGCGCGGCAAGGGATATCGCGTCCCGAACCGGCGGAGGATCCTCGGCTGGCCGAAACCCGGTTGCGCGGTACGAATCCCGCCCCCGGTCCCGATCCCGAACTGGAACGTCGAATGGAGGCGACCGCCCGCGCGACCTCGCTGGCCGTGCGGGTGATGGGATTCACCTGCGCTCGGGCTCATCCCAGCGATCCGCGCTCGGCGTTCTGCACGGTCTGCGGAATGCCGGTCGACCAGACGCAGCAACCGGTCGAGGTCGTCCGGCCGCCGCTGGGCATGCTCGTACTCGACGACGGTATGACCTATCTGCTGGCGGCCGACGCCGTGATCGGACGGGACCCGGAGAACTCCGAGGCCGCCCAGCGCGGTCTGGTGCCGGTCAAAATCGAGGACTCCTCCGGCGGAATGTCGCGGGCCCACGCCGAAATCCGGCTGATGAACTGGGATATCACCGTCGTGGATCGGGGCTCCACCAACGGCACCCGGGCCCGGCCGGCCGGATATCGCGATTGGATTCGGCTGCAACCGAATCAGCCGATGGTGCTGGCCCACGGCTCGGAGATCCAGCTCGGCAACCGCGTACTGCGATTGGAGCCGGCCGCGCCCCCGCCGTTCGGCTGAGCGACCGTAGCGACGCGGCCGGGGGAGGCAGCGCGTCAGGAGTAGCGCGCCTCGCAGATCTCCTGTGTGCCCAGCACACCGGCCCGGAATGCGTCCACCCGGGAAAAGCCACTCGGCACGGTCTTGCCCTCCACATCGCTGGCCGCCAGCCCATCGCTGAGCAGTCCCGAAACCGCCTTGTCGAGATCGCCGGGAGACAGCGCGATATCGCCCTGGCCGGCATCGCGACGTGGATCGGCGAGCTTCGCGGTGATCACGCCCGACAGACAGGCGGCCCGCAGACCGGTCTTCGCTCCGGTCAACTGCTGGTGCGCACTGCGCTGCACCGCGAGCGCGTAGCGGGAGACGAACACGACGTAGGCGTTGTAGTCGCCGCCGACGCGAGTCGGAAAGCCGTCCTGCTCATCGGTATCCGCCGCGCCGCGCTGTGCGAGGGCCGGAATGTCGGTGCCGATCGTATTCGTCGCGGGGCAGTAGGTGACGGGCACGGTGTCGGCGCCGTTGCTGCAGTGCATGAGGGCGCCGTGATAGTCGTAGGTCGGCTCGGACGGGATCGGCATGATCGCCGCCATCGCCTTGCTCAACTCCTTGAGACTGTCCTTGGTGATCGCCAGTTCGCCGCGATTGACGTCGTCGCCGAAGGACTGCGGCAGATTCTTGCGGCGGCGATCGATGTCCTTCATATCGATCGCCTTGCAGCCCTTGGGGCCGTCGGTGAAACCGATCTGCACCGCGGTCACCCGCTCGAAGGCCGAGCCGTGCACCGATTCCGGATCCTCGGGATTGGCGTCGCGGATGGCGACCGTCGCGGCCAGCACGTTGTTGAGGCCGTCGGAGGTGTTGATCGTGAAATGCGCGGCCTTGTCCTCGGCGACGTGACGCATGAACGCGCCGGCGAAACAGTCGGCCTGCTGCTCCTTCACGATGACCGGATCCTTCGCGGTGACGATGCGCGACATCGTCTGGATGGCGTGGCCGTATTCGTGCGCGAGCACCATCACCACGGCCATCTTCCCGAAGCTGTCCTGCATCATGGGCAGCAGTACGCCGCGATCCCAGCCGACGGAATTGTCCAGCCGGCAGTAGGCCGCGTTGACCAGGTGATAGGTCGTGTCCTTGCAGAACTGTGTCTCCTGCGAGCGCGGCGCCTTCGCGCTCCAGGAATACAACTTGGTGACGGGGGTGAAGTCGCCGTCGAACTCGTTGTGATACTCACCGCGCCAATAACTTTGGATATCGTCGATGGCGTTGAGCGCCAACGTGTCGACCGCGCCCTTGTCACCGCCCGTCGCGGTCAGCGGGGAATCGGGAACACCGGAACGAGGACCGCTGGGGCCGCTGGTGGTGGGCAGTCCGGCGACCTGGAACGGGTCGTCGTAGATGGATACGGCGTGCCCACCGGTCGTCATGGTGCACCCGGCCAGTAGACCGACCGCCAGCACCAGTACGGCGAGGGTCGCCGTCACCGGGCGTTTCGCCATCTCCCCATCCCTCCCCGGGCCGGTAGTCGCTGCGTCACCTGCGCCGCCCCCGGCGATCGGGGGCACGTTCGAGCCCCACCGATGTCACGGCCATCGCATATTATCCGGCTCATGTCATTACCGGGGGCGCAGAAGATCACCGTGCGCCATGAGGGAACCGATCGGATCTTCGAAAACACTCAGCAGGTGACCCTGGGCCGCGCGCCCGAGGTGACGGTGTTCGTCGACAGTCCGCTGGTCTCTCGTGTGCACGCGACACTTGGCTGGCAGGGGGGCGCCTGGGTGCTCGCCGACAACGGCAGTACCAACGGGGTTTTCGTGGACGCCCAGCGGATCACGCGTCCCGTCCCGGTGGATCGGCCGATGCTGGTCCGGCTCGGCGACGCGATCACGGGCCCGCTGGTTCATCTGCTGCCGGAGGCGCAATTCCGGCCGCCCGCACCGCCCACCCGGGCGCAGTCGCCGGGCCGTGCGCCGAATCCGCCTGTCCGGGACGCGGGGCCGCGTGGCAGCGGCCCGCACGGTGGTACTCAGCACGGTGGTAATCAGCACGGTGGGGGTCAGCACGGTGGGGGTCAGCAGCAGCGGCGGCAACCGTCCCATCCCACACCGCAATCCGGGCAGATGCGCCGGCCGGCTGCACCGCAGCCGCCCTCGCGGCCCGCGCAACGGCCGAATCAACGTCCGTCTCAACCGATTCCGGCAGCCCACGGCTCCGGCGGTGTGCCGAACGTCAATATGACCACCAAGGCCGACACCTCGGCACTGCCGCCGGTGCGTGCGCGGGCCTCGACCGCGCCGATCGCGCGGGCCGACCGCATTCCGGCCGGCGGCCTGACCATCGGCCGCACCAGCGACAACCAGATCGTCGTCAACGATCCGCTGGCTTCGCGGCGGCACGCCCGCCTGGTCAAGAGCGGCGAGGGCCTCGTCCTCGAGGATGTGGGCTCGGCCAACGGCACCTTCGTCAACGGCCGCCGCGAGCAGCGGGTGGCGCTGCGCGAACGCGATATCGTCACCATCGGCAACGTGGACTTCGTCGTGCAGGAAGGCACGCTGAAACACCGCAAGAAGCCGGTCACCGAACAGGGATTGAGCGTGCACGGCGTCGGTTTCGTCGTCGAGGGCAACAAGCAGCTGCTCGTGGACGTCAACATGCAGGCCGGTCGCGGCACCCTGACCGCGCTCATCGGACCCTCGGGCGCCGGTAAGTCGACACTGTCGAAACTCATTGCGGGAACGACACATCCGTCGGCCGGTGTGGTCACCTTCGAGGGCCGCAATCTGCACGCCGAATACGAGGCCATGCGCAGTCGTATCGGCATGGTCCCGCAGGACGATGTGCTGCACCGCCAGCTGACCGTGCGCCAGGCACTCGGATTCGCCGCCGAACTGCGGCTGCCGCCGGACTCCTCGAAGGCCGATCGGCAGCAGGTCATCGACGGCGTGCTGAAGGAACTGTCGCTGACCGAACATGCCGATACCCGCGTCGACCGGCTCTCCGGCGGTCAGCGCAAGCGCGCCTCCGTGGCGCTGGAACTGCTGACCGGCCCGGCCCTGCTGCTGCTCGACGAACCCACCTCCGGCCTGGACCCGGCGCTGGACCGGCAGGTCATGACCATGCTGCGTGAACTGGCCGACGCCGGGCGCACCGTCATCGTGGTCACCCACTCGGTGGCCTGCCTGGACATGTGCGATCAGGTGCTGCTGCTGGCGCCCGGCGGCAAGACCGCGTTCTGCGGACATCCGGCCGGGGTCGGCGACTTTCTCGGGACCAGCGATTGGGCGGAGATCTTCGCGCGGGTCGCCGCCGAACCGGATCGCGCCTTCGCGAACTACCGGTCCCGGCAGGCGGCGCTGCCACCGCCACCGCCGGCCGTGCCCCGCGGCGTGATGGGGCAGCCGCCGAAATCCAGTGGCTGGAAACAACTGTCGACACTGTCGCGGCGGCAGGTCCGGCTGATCCTCGCCGACCGCGGCTACCTGGCCTTCCTGGTGGTCCTCCCGTTCGTGCTGGGTGTGCTGTGCCTGGTCGTGCCGGGTAAGAACGGTTTCGCGGCCGCCCCACCGATTCTCGGCCCGGACGGCCAGTTGCATCCGCAGCTCACCGGAGGAAGTGAGTCCCAGCAGCTGCTGGTCGTGCTCATCCTCGGCGCGTGCTTCATGGGGTCGACGCTGACCGTCCGCGACTTGGTCGGAGAACGCCCGATCTTCCTGCGGGAGCGAGCCGTCGGCCTGCTGCCCTCGGCATATCTGCTGGCGAAGGTGATGGTCTTCGGTGTCGCGGCGCTGCTGCAGTCCGCGGTGCTGGTGGCCATCGTGCTGGCCGGGAAGAATCCGCCCGGGAAGGGGGCGCTCATCCCGTCCGGCGGTATCGAGTTGTACGTCGATATCGCGCTGACGGCGGTGACGTGTGTGGTCGTCGGATTGTTGTTGTCGACCTTGGCCAAGTCGAACGAACAGGTCATGCCGTTGCTGGTGGTCATGATCATGTGTCAGCTGGTGATGGCCGGCGGCATGATTCCGGTGACCGATCGCGTGGTGCTGGAACAGCTTTCGTACGTCTTCCCGTCGCGCTGGGGATTCGCCGGCGGCGCCTCGACCATCGATCTGCGGACCCTGTTCGTCAACGCCCAGCCCGATGCGATCTGGCAGCACAAACCCGGTTTCTGGTTCCTCGACGCCGGCATGTTGATCGTGCTCACCGCGGCGCTGTCCACGCTGACGTGGTGGCGTCTGCGGCTGAAGAAGTCGGCCGCGTGAACGGGTCCGGAAACGAGCGTCGACAAGGGATGTCCGCACTAATCGGCCCTGCCCCGAGCGTGCCGACGCGACAGCAGGCACACTTATGCATGTGACGGCTCGAGTTGGGGCGATACATCTCGGATGGGATGTGGTGTCCGTGGCCGCCGGTGGCGGTGGGATACCGATCCGCCCGGTCCAGGTGGAAGGCACATATACGCCGCCTGCGTATTTGCTGGCGGACAAGTCCGGGCGACTGCACACCGCGGGCGTGGACCGGCAGCGGCCCGATCTGGGCATCGCGGTCTCCGACGTGCGTGACATCCTCGGGCATCAGCAGATCCGCATCGCCGGGGCGACCTGGCCGGCGGAGCTGGTGTTCCGTGCCCGGCTCTACAACCCGCTCGCCGCGATCGGCTCCCGGTTGCGGGGCAAGCCCGACGTGGTGGCGTTGCCGTTTCCGGACGACTGGGCCGACGAGAAGGTCGAGGAGTACTGCCGTCTGATCGAGCAGATGGACGTCGTCACCGACCCACTGCCCGAATCCGTGGCGCTGTCCGGTTATGTGCGGGCCCTGGGCCTGGTACAGCCGCCCGCGCGCGGCCGCCGCGGCGTCGGCGCGACCGGCGTCTATTCCGACGGCCGGGTGTGCCTGGTGGTGGCCGTCGACGGGGACGACGAGCAGCCCACCGAATCGGTCGGGGTCCCGATCACCCCGGATTCGATGCGGGACGCGCATTCGGCGGACAACGTCGTCATCGAGGTGATGGCCGCGGCCCGTTCGATCGGCGCCGACACCTCGACGGTGCTGCTCACCGGCAATGTGTGTTTCAACGACGCGTTGCGGCTGGCGTTCCAGAACCATCTGGGCAACCGGTTGCGGGTCGCCGATCATCCGATGCACGCCCTGGTGCTGGGTGCTGCGCATCTGCTGGTCACCGACAGCGAATACGCCGAGGCGGAGCAGGGGCCGGGTCCGGCGGTGCCGAATCAGCCGAACCCGGCGGTGCCGAATCAGCCGGGTCCGCCGCGACCCGGCCCGATGCAGGCGGCGTCGAATCAGGGCAGCCCGAATCGCGGTGTGCCGCAACCGGATTCCCGGGCCGAGAACGCGGGCCGGCATGCGGGGCTGCCGGATCCGGCCCGCCCGCCCGCCGAACCGCACCATCGTCCGGAGCCGCCGAATCCGCAGGGCCTCGCCCAGGGCCGGCACGCGGCGCGTGATGCCGGGCCCGGATCGGGCCCGCAGCCTCTTCCGGCCGGTGAGCCGACCACCCGGATGACCCGGGAGGCCGGCCAGGTGGAAAGCAGGTTCACCCGCCCCCCGGCCGGCCCGGTCGATGATCAGCGGACCACCGAATCCGGTGGTCGGTCATCGGCCGGGGAACAACCGGACCACGAGGAACACGCCCACAAGGGCAAGTTGTGGAGCAAGGTCAAGGACAATCTGTTCGGCGCCCCGACGATCGTCGGAGCGGTAGCGCTGGCGGCGCTCGCGATCCACGCCGACGGTGAACCGGATCACATGGCGCGGCCGCTTCCCGACCACATCTCGGCGGCGGTATCCGGAGCCTCCGATGCGCGTCCCGGCGGCGCGGCGGCCGTCGATGCGCGATCGTCGGCCGGAATCGGCGCGGAATCCGACTTCGGCTCGTGGCCGGCCGTGGACAAGGTCTCACGCGCGCCCGAGCCCAGCCCGGCCTGTTCGGTCACGCCGAACGCCGTCGAGCGCCCGGGCCCGGGTATGCGGACGGTCGCCGACCATCCCTGCGCGCATCTGGCGGTCGACAATCTGCACTACGTCGTTCCGACCTTCCCCGGTGTGTTCGACTCGGGACCGCCCATTCACATCTGACGAGTCCGGACGCGATTTCGGGACCTCGAACCGACCCTGGTATCGTCGTCGTTCGGCGTGCGGTACGTCGCGGATTCGTCCGTGCCGTCCCACGAGCCCCCGGGTCTCCACCGGCCGCCGGGATCACTCGACCGTTCGCCTGGCTGGCAGAACATCAACGACAGACAGGGAAGCACTGTGCCTACGTACAGCCCGAAGGCGGGTGACGTGACCCGGCAGTGGTACGTCATCGACGCCACTGACGTAGTGCTCGGCCGCCTTGCCGTGCAGGCAGCGAATCTGCTGCGTGGCAAGAACAAGCCGACCTACGCCCCCAACGTCGATGGTGGCGACTTCGTCATCATCATCAACGCCGACAAGGTTGCCGTCTCCGGCAACAAGCGTGAGGACAAGCTCCTCTACACCCACTCCGGGCACCCCGGTGGCCTGAAGTCCCGGTCTGTCGGGCAGCTGCTCGACACCCGGCCGGAGCGCGTCGTGGAGCGTGCCGTCAAGGGCATGATCCCGAAGAACAAGCTGGGCAACCAGATCGCGCGCAAGTTGAAGGTCTACGGTGGCCCGTCGCATCCGCACGCGGCCCAGCAGCCCGTTCCGTTCGAGATCAAGCAGGTGGCCCAGTGACCGCTCCTGAGGAATTCAACGAGGAATACGTCGAAGACGCCGCCGTGGAGGTCGTCGACGAGGGTGCCGGCTACGACGCCGAGTACACCGAGTCCGAGGGCTTCGCCGCGCCGGTCGTCATCGACCGCCCGGTGCAGACCGTCGGCCGCCGCAAGGAGGCCGTGGTCCGGGTTCGCCTGGTCCCGGGTTCCGGCCAGTTCGTGCTCAACGGCCGCACCATCGAGGACTACTTCCCGAACAAGGTGCACCAGCAGCTGGTGAAGTCCCCGCTGGTCACCGTCGAGCGCACCGAAACCTTCGATGTGCACGCTCGCCTGGTCGGCGGCGGCCCGTCGGGTCAGGCCGGCGCGCTGCGCCTCGCCATCGCCCGTGCGCTGATCGAGGTCACCCCGGACGACCGTCCCGCCCTGAAGCGAGCCGGCTTCCTGACGCGTGACCCGCGTGCCACCGAGCGTAAGAAGTACGGCCTCAAGAAGGCCCGCAAGGCTCCGCAGTACTCGAAGCGCTGATCTTGCAGCGCGCGGCCGCTCCCACTCGCACCCACACGGTGTGCCGGTGGGAGCACGGCCGACGCGACCCCGTACGAGAGCAGGCGCCCACTCCTGGGCGCCTGCTCTCGTGCTGTATCGATCGACGGTAGGCCGGGGCGGGCAGCCTGCGTCCGCAACGCAGGGTCTCCGCGCTCACCGCAATTCAACTCGAGGGGCGAGATAGATGGGGCGTTTGTTCGGTACCGACGGAGTCCGCGGCCTTGCCAACGACTCGCTGAGTCCGGAACTGGCACTGCAGATTTCGGCAGCCGCGGCACAGGTGCTGGGCCGGGGCAGAGCGCGCGCGGTGGCGGTGGTCGGCCGCGATCCACGCGCCAGCGGCGAGATGCTCGAGGCCGCGGTGACCGCCGGCCTGACCGCCGCCGGAATGAGTGTGCTCTCGGTCGGGGTCCTGCCGACCCCGGCGGTCGCGTATCTGACCGCCGCCTACGACGCCTGCCTGGGCGTCATGATCTCCGCCTCGCACAACGCCATGCCGGACAACGGCATCAAGATCTTCGCCGCGGGCGGGCACAAACTCGACGACGGCATCGAGGACAAGATCGAGGAACTGGTCCGCGCCAAGGGTTTCGTGCGTCCGACCGGTGCGGGCATCGGCCGGGTGCTCAGCCTCTCCGGCGTCGACGGTCGTGTCGAGGACCATTACAGCCTGGCCGGCACCCATGAGCGCTACGTCGAACATCTGGTGGAGGCCACCGGCCGCGATCTATCCGGCATCACCGTGGTCGTCGACTGCGCGCACGGCGCGGCCTCCGATGTGGGACCGGCCGCATACCGCGAGGCGGGCGCGCGCGTGGTCGCGATCAACGCCGAGCCGAACGGGCTCAACATCAACGAGCGGTGCGGATCCACGCATCTCGAGAACGTGCAGCGTGCGGTGCTCGAGCACGGCGCCGATCTGGGCCTGGCCCACGACGGCGACGCCGACCGCTGCCTCGCCGTCGATGCCTCCGGCACCGTGATCGACGGCGACGCGATCATGGCCATTCTCGCCCTGGCGATGCACGAATCGGGCGAGCTGGTCCAGGACACCCTGGTGGCGACCGTGATGAGCAATCTGGGTCTGCACATCGCGCTGCGCGATGCCGGAATCACCGTGCGCACCACCGCCGTCGGCGACCGCTACGTGCTGGAGGAGTTGCGCCGCGGTGGCTACAGCCTGGGTGGCGAGCAGTCCGGACATCTGGTCTTCCCGCGATACGGCACCACGGGTGACGGACTGCTGACAGGTCTGAAACTGATGGCGCGAATGGTGGAGACCGGGCGCAGCCTGGCCGATCTGGCGAGCGTGATGACGACCGTGCCGCAGGTGCTGGTCAATGTCCCCGTCGCCGACAAAGCCGCGGTCGCGGCCGCGCCGGAGGTTCGCGAGGCGGTCGCCGAGGCGGAGCGCGTCCTCGGCGACGACGGCCGAGTGCTATTGCGCCCGAGCGGGACCGAGCAGCTGATCCGGGTCATGGTCGAGGCGACCGATTCGCATCGCGCCAAACAACTCGCCGACGATCTCGCCAAGTGTGTCGCCGCGGTCTGACTTCGGCGGCCGCGCCGCGTGGCGCGACGGACGGGGTGCGTACGCCGCGTAGGGGTGCGGCTGTCTAGGCCGTTGCCGAGGGCCGGAGCCGCGGCCGCGATGGCCGCATTCGCGCGCGATCGGCGAATATCGCCTGGTCACAGTCGGTATCGATGGCCGGTCGCGGGTCCTCGCCACGTCGCGTGAAGGGCGTTGGCGCGCCGACGGTCCCGGCGATGGGGGCGCGACTGTCGGCTCCGGGAAGTATGGTGGGACGCACATCATGAGGCGACAGCGAAGCTTGATTTCCGTGAGGGGGAACAGTGGAACCGCTGAAGCTTGATCAGTCTCCGACGCTCGACGACTCCGCGAATCCGGCGCCGCCGCCGACCGCCACCGCACCTGCTCCGGATACGGTGATGCGGGTCGATCCCGCGGCGATGGCCGCGTATACGTCCATCGCGAATACCGTGTCCCAGCAGCTCGCTTCGGCGGCTTCCGTGGCGGCCGGCGCGGTCGACCCACAGCAGCTGGCGACCGACCTCGGGCTCGTGGGAGCGGATTTCGCCGCCAAATTCGCGGCCGCGGTGTCCGAACACGCACAGGCGCTGTCCACCGCGGGCAAATTGGTCTCGGCCTACGGGCGGGGTCTGAACACCTACACCGCGGGTGTGCAGGGTACCGACGAGGACTCGGCCGTCGCGATCACCCGGACGGAGCCGCGGTCATGAGGCGTCCGATCGGATTGCGGCGCCGGCCCACCGCCGCCCGCAACGACACCACGTCGCCCGCAACGTCATCCGATCCGTCCGTGGATCCGCCGATCGTCGCGACATTGGTCCAGCCGCTGCTGGAGCTGCGCGCCTCGCTGGGCACCGGTGTCGCGACACCTTCTTCGGCCATCACCGGTGCGCTGTCCAGCGCGTCCACACAGGCCGCCGACACCGAGGGACCACACCGCGACGGCGTCCACGCGCTGGAATCCACCTGGACGGGGCCGGGCTCCGACGCGGCCGTTCCGGCCCTGCGCACCACCCAAACTCAGATCGGTGACATCTCCGATCGGGGCCCGGCCTATCTGGGCGTACTGGCCGATGCCCACGCGACCAGCGCACGGGCGGCCGGCCGGATGGACCGGATCATCGCCGATTTCCGGCGCGACGCTCGAACCATCCTCGGCAACGCCACCGCCGCCCCGGATACCGATGCGGTGATCAACCGGGCCACCCAGGCGCTGCGCGATGCGATCACCACCGTCACCTCCGCGCGCACCGAAATGGACGATCACTCGCGCCGATTGGACGAGATGGGTCCGCTGACGGTCACCACGCCCGCCGGACTGAACTCCTCGCAGGCGTGGGGAGATACCCCCGATACTGTGCTGCCCAGCGCCTACGGCGCGATTCCGGGCCAATACGGCACGGTCCCAGCGCAATACGGGATGGCGCCCGGACAGCCGATCGATCCGGCTCAGCTCGCGCAGCTGCAACTGCAGCAGCTGCTCGTGCAGGCCGGTGTGCAGATCGGCACCTCGGCCATCAATGCCGGTGTGGATATCGGTACCCACCTGATCGACAAGATCGCCGAGGTGGGCACACACACCATCGACACGGTGGCCTCCTCGGTCGACCAGGCGATACCGCAGCTGATCAATCCGGACCACGCCACCGGCGACAAGACGAATCCGGCGGGTAATTCCGGAGATTCGGCGAAGCTGTTCGACTTCGGCCCCGGCAAGGCGACTCCCGGAACGACCGGGCCGGGCTCGATCATTCCGGGCGCCCCGGCGCCCGACAAGGCGCCGGCCGACAAGACCCCGGCCGACAAATCCGATCCGCCACCGCCGTCCATCATCCCGCCACCCGCGGACCCGGCACCGATGCCGAAACCACCGGCACCGGCCCCCGCTCCCGCGCCGGCTCCGGAGACGGCCCATCCGGGCGGCGTTGCCGGAGGTATGGCATTGCCGCCGCCGGCCGGTAGCGGACAGGACCACAAACCTCGCGACGGTCAGCTCGGTGTCACCGTGCCGGCGGCCGAGACAACGGTTCCCGCCGCCGTGATCGGCGACTTCGGCGATGACACGGTCTGAGCCGGACCCGCAGCAGGACAATCCCTTCGACCTCGGCCTGCCGATGGTCCGGACTCCCGTCGGTAAGCAGGGCCGCAAGCGACGGCCGGGCCGGCGGAACCCGAACCGAACGGCCGGGGCGACCTATCACGGCGCCGTGGCCGTGCCGCCGGCGCGGCCCGGTCCGGAGCCGGCGGTCTATCCGTCGGGTGAGTGGGAACAGTGGCTCGAACCCGCGCAGCGGACGATCCCCGACCCCGAGCCCGAGACGGAACCGGAACCGCGGCGCATCCCGGTCGGGGGGCCGTTGACCGATCCCGACCTGGTCGACAAATCGACGCTGGTTCCGCACATCGTCGACCGCTCGGGCGGTAACCCCGGTCCTGCGCTGCGACGTCCTCGCCCACGCCAGGCCGGGCCGCGCCGCGATCATCGGCGTGGTGAAAAATTGCTGGCCGCACTCACGTTGATCGGTGTGGGGATCGTCGTCGTCTCGGTGGTGCTGACCGTCATCCACACGGGGAAGCGGTCGCAACCGGCCGCGACGAAACCGCCGATGGTCGCGGCGGTGCCGGTGCCCACCTCGGCGAGCGTCACCCCGTCGCCGCCCTCGACCACGGCGGCGGCGACCTCGACGATCGCCACCGACGGCTGCGAGCAGCAGCGCACCGCGGAAGTGGTCTCCGGTACCGACCCCGGAGGCACCGCGAGCGGCCCGGACGCCATCCTGGCTTTCGAGCGGGCGTACTACGTCCAGCGGTCGGGGTATGCCGCGCGCGCCGTCGTCGCCGACGACTCGTCGGTGCCGCCGGCCGACCAGATTCAGCGCGGTATCAACCAGGTGCCGGTCGGCACCCGCTACTGCGTGCAGATCACCCGTACCGGCGACGAGGGGCAGTGGGAGGTCCGCCTCACCCAGCAGAAGCCGGACGAACAGCCGCATGCCTTCACCCAGATCATCAGCACCCGAGCGGAATCGGGCCGCACGCTGATCACCGGCATCGCGGCCGGCTGAACCACATCGAAGGTTCAGAACCGAGCGTGCACGAAGCCGGTGAAAGGCACGAGGAAGCCACCGATTTCGCAGACGATCAGCGCGTACATGGCCGATCGCAGCGGCAGCCCGATATCGCCGCGGAATTGATTCGTCGTGTCCCGCCGCAGCCCGTGCAGGCAGTACGAGGCGACCGCGCCGGCGAAGAAGCCGAGAACGACCAGCGCCGCAACGAGATTCACCGCCGTCGGCCAGTCCGACAGCTCCACGAAGACCGCGAGCAGTAGCGCGGCGAAGCTGTACATCAGGGCCGCGCGATGCGCGATATCGACGTAGGGGTGCGCATGCCCCTCCGGTGAGGTCCGCATCCCGTGGTACTTCCACACGCCCAGCAGCAGCGCCCAGACGAAGAGAAGGCCCGCGATCAGCAGGGTGATTCGGGTGTCGACACCGAGCTGTATCCGGTCCATCCGAATCTCCTGGGCGGTCGCGTGAGGCATCGCGATCGCAATGCCGAGCAGGTTCTGGTTCACCGGTCTTCGGTGAGTTGTCCGGCGGACATGTGCCAGCGCCGCGTCGCACGCACCGTATCGAGCATGCGGCGATCGTGGGTGACCAACAGCAGCGTGCCGTCGAAGGACTCGACGGCCTGCTCCAGCTGTTCGATCGCGGGCAGATCCAGATGGTTGGTCGGTTCGTCGAGGACGAGCAGATTGACCCCGCGTGCCTGTAGCAGCGCCAGCGCCGCGCGCGTGCGCTCACCCGGCGACAGAGTGTCGTTGGCGCGCCGCACGTGCGGGCCGCGGAGCCCGAATTTGGCCAGCAGCGTACGGATCTCCGCCTCCGGCCAGTCGGGTACCTCGGCGCCGAAAGTGTCGGCGAGCGTGGCCGTTCCACGGAACAGGCCACGCACCTGATCGACCTCACCGATCGCCACGCCCGAACCCAGCGACGCCGCCCCGGCATCCGGAGCCACCTTGCCCAGCAGCAGCGCCAGCAGTGTGGATTTGCCGGAACCGTTGGGACCGGTCAGGACGATCCGATCACCCCAGTCGACCTGCGTGGTGACCGGACCCAGAGCAAACTCACCGCGCGACACGACGGCGTCGGACAGCGTCGCCACCACCGAGCCGCTGCGCGGTGCGGATGCGATCGACATCCGCAGCTCCCACTCCTTGCGCGGCTCCTCCACGGCCTCGAGCCGTTCGATGCGGCGCTGGGTCTGGCGCACCTTCGAAGCCTGTTTCTCGGTGGATTCGGCCCGCATCTTGCGACCGGCCTTGTCGGAGTCCACCTTTCGCGGATCGCGAGCCTTCCGGCGCGCATTGCGTACGCCATGTTCGAGCCAGTTTCGTTGCATCACCTGCCGCGCTTCCAGCCCGGCCTTGGTATCGGCGTACTCCTCGTAGGCCTCCCGCGCGTGCCGGCGGGCGATCTCGCGTTCGGCCAGATACGAGTCGTAACCGCCGTCGTAACTGCCGACCTGCTGCTGGGCGAGATCGAGTTCGACGATCCGGTTGACGGTGCGAGCCAGGAACTCGCGATCGTGGCTGATCACCATCAACGGCGTTCGCACCCCGGTCACGAAATTCTCCAGCCGGGTCAGGCCCTCCAGGTCGAGATCGTTCGTAGGCTCGTCCAACAGCAGAATGTCGAAGCGCGACAACAGGACCGAGGCCAGTCCGGCCCGCGCCGCCTGCCCACCCGACAGCGCGGTCATGGGCGTGTCGAGGCCCTGCGGCAAACTTTCGGTGAGTCCCAACTCGGCGGCCACCTCGGCGGCTCGCGGCTCCAGGTCGGCACCGCCCAGTGCGAGCCAGCGGTCCAGGGCGGCCGAATAGTCCTCGGCGGCGGTCTCGTCGGTCGCCAGCTGTTCCGCCGCGGCGTCCATCGCCAGCTGCGCCGCCGCCACTCCGGTCCGGCGGGCCAGGAATTGGGCCACCGTCTCGTCGGCCAGGCGTTCCGGTTCCTGTGCGAGGTAGCCGATCGTCGCATCGGGCGGACTCAGCGTGATCCGGCCCGTCTGCGGCGTGCGAGCGGCCAGCATCCGCAACAGCGTCGACTTGCCCGCTCCGTTCACCCCCACCAGGCCGATCACATCACCGGGCGCCAGCACCAGATCCAGGTCCTCGAACAGCACCCGGTCTCCGTGCCCCGCCGACAGGCCGTGCGCATGCAGAGTCGTACTCACGCCCACGAGTCTGCCGGGTTCGGGGTACCACCCTGAGCCCGGGCCGTGGAAATCAGGGTCGGGATGGGTCTCGCGCCCGATGCGCGCGAGGGCGCCCGCACAGCACAGTGGAACCACCACGCACGACCGTGACAGAAGGAGAGCGTCATGACCGCCCCCACCCGCCGCCTCACCCGATCGAGCTCCGACAAGTGGATCGGCGGCGTCTGCGGTGGCCTCGCCGAATATTTCGGCTGGAACGCCAATCTGATCCGCCTGCTGTTCGTCCTGTCCTGCTTGCTGCCCGGCCCGCAGTTCATCGTCTACCTGGTGCTGTGGATCGTCATCCCGAAGCAGTAGCGGACGCGATGCGACGGTAGTTATCCACAGGCAAACCTGCGGCCCACCTCGGCGCCGGCAAGTTATCCACAACATGCCGGGCCGGGGATGCGCAGCGCCGCTTCCGGATGCCAGGATGGAACAAATTCCCGCACGTCCCTCGAGGAGCACATACATGATCCATTCGGGCGATCTGCCGGGCCTGGACCTGCCGGAAGTCGACGCACACTCCGACCTCGGCGGCATCGGCGCCGTGGAGCTGAACCACCCGTCCCAGGACATCGACGCGGACGGCATCCTGGACACCGAAACCTTCCACAGCGACCACTCGATGGAAGTCTGGTCCGATATGGACCACGACGGCTACGCCGACCACGTCAGCATCGTCGACGACGGCGGCGACTACTCCGCCTGGGAGTTCCACCACTATCCCGACGGCCGCACCGAGTGGGTCCAGGTGGACAAGGGCAAAATGGGCAAGTGAGCGGCGGGGCTTCGGTTTTCGACCGCCGGTACGTGATGGAACCGGCTGCTGTCCGAGCGCGTCCAAGAGAGTACGGGAAGGCTGTGGCGTCGGCCGCAGGTCAGCGAGGGAGGGGAGCTAACGATGGCTTCGGGTGGGCACGTCAAGGTGGACGTCGTGTCGCTTCAGCGGATGGCGACGAATCTCAAGGGCTCCGCGGGTGTACTCGACAACAAGACCACGGAGTTGACGTCGCATACCTTCGGGGGTCCGCAGGCCGGCCGTGACTACACTGCCGACGGTGTCAAGATCAACCACTCGCTGGGGCACCTGACCGCCTGGTTGAAGAATTGGCAAACCGCGATCGCGAAGATGGGGGAAACGATGAGCACCAGTGCCGACACCTACTCGACGGTCGATGACTCCAATGTCGAAAAGTTCAACGCGACGGGTGTGAATCTGAACCCGACAACGCCCGCCGCGGCGCGCGTCTGATGTGTTCCCGATGTCGTGCGCATCGTGTCCGTGGTGGTGAATGCTGGTGACTCTCAACGTTTCTACCGACGCCTCCGTGGATAAGATCCTGGACGAAGGTTGCACCGGGCTGATGTTCTTCCAGGAATATCTGCCCCGGTACGCGCAGGTCAACAAACTTCTCGGATTCGGCCGAGCAGAGATGCCGTCCTACGAATCCTTATGTGCCAAATACGATACCGAGCGAGGCATGGACCTTGCCGCCTTGGACGGTGTCGCACAGGATCTCAGCCGCGTGGTCGGCGAGGCCGATACCGAACTGGAACTTCAGAAGACGCAACTCGGCGCCGTCCAATCCATCTGGCAGGGCACTGCCGGAGATGACGCACATGCCCTGCTCGACCAGCAAGTCCGGCGTGCGCAGACGGACTACGACCAGGTCAAGCAGGTGTCGTTGGGCTTGGCGTTCGCGCCCGGCTCGTTGCGAAATGCGGTCTTGGGCAAGGCGGAAGCGGTAAAGAAGTATTGGAAGGACGACGGCCCGGACTTCGATGGCAGCGCGGGGCGGCAGAAGATCGACTGGATGATCATGGTGGCTGCCGAGTACAAGAACCCGGGTTCGTACGCGCCCGTGGTGTCGATGCAGATTGCCAAGCAGTACGGGCCCACGGCCACGGACTGGCTTCGAACGGTTTTCGTCAAGGGTGTGGAAGACACTGTCCAGTCTTTCAATGACCTTTGCGCGCGGACGAAATCAACGATCGAGCAGCTCTACGGCGGCATATCGGACGCCCTCGACCGATTGGATGTCTCGGCGTACCCGATGCCGGCAGGGACTCCGCAGCCGTCCCAGCCGAGCAACCCGGGGCCTTCTCCGAGCAATCCGGGACCGGCACCCGCCAATCCGGGCCCAGCTCCGGCGAATTCGGTCCCCAGTAATCAATCGACGCCGGGGAATACCGTCCCGTCGTCGGTCTCGCCGACGGTCACCTCCGGCCTCGACGGACTTGCGCAGATCAGTCAGGTGGCATCCCAGCTCTCTCCGGTGGTCAGCACGCTCGGGCAGTCGCTGACGCAGGGAGCGACAGCGTTGTCCACCGCGATCCAGCAAGGGTTCGACGGTGCCCTGCAGCAAGTGCAGTCGCTGTTGCAGCCGCATGACGCGAAGGGGGCCGCAGACGGTAAACCGAATGCCGAATTCGACATCGCCGGAAGACATCTGAAGTTCGAGATGGGTCCGAACGGTGAGCTGAAGGTCGTGATGTCCGACAGTTCGGGCGACGAGAAGACCTACAGCATGAAGCTGGACGAGCACGGCAACCCGGTGATCAACACCGAGGACAAGAAGCCGGGTGCGGAGGGGGACGCGGGGCACCCTGGCGACTCACCCGCAGGTGATGGTCAGCCCTTCGGCGAGGGGCAGCAACCCGGTGACGGCCGCAAGCCCGATGACACCGAGCAGAAGCAGGACAGCGGTGTCGGCAAGCCGGGCAACGATGATCAGGCACCTCCGCCACCGAAGCCGACCGACCAACAGCCACCCGCCGGAGGTGGTCAGTCGAGCGAAAACGGTGGTAGTCAAGCCAATCCGGTCAACCCGGCTACACCCCCGCCGCCTCGCCGTGACTCCGAAACCGATCACAAGCCGCCGGCCGTCCCGCCGCAGGGGCCGCCGCCCGATCCCAACGGCTCGGGCGCGGAACTGGCCGAGGCGGGCCCACTCTGACTCGTCCACCGCTGACCACCCGGGAGAATTGAGATGGACCTCGCCCGCCACCTCGAAGAGGTGATGTACGAACACAGCCGCTGGCTGCGCAACCACAACGAGGACTACGAGGAAGCTCAACGCCGACTCGCCGCCAATGGCGCACATCTCGCCGCGGAGATCGACCGAGGCGTCGCCGAAGCCGAACGCCTGGCCGCCGCCGAAGCCGAGGAGCGCGAGCGCCAAGAAGAAGAGGCCCGCGAGCAACGCGAAGCGATAGCCCGCGCCGCGGCCGCCCGGAAAGCCAACCAGGCCGTCGCCCCGATCGACGCCGAAGACGAGGACGACGCCTACTACCGCCGCAAGAGCTGGCTGGTCTGAACCGGCAGGCTTCCCTCGTCACGGCCGGGCCGAGTTGGTCACAGGCCGCTGTCCCGCTCCGCGGATCGGAGCATGCGCACAGCGACCGATAGCTCGGCAGGGCCCGGCTGCGCAGCTGCATAACCACATTCTCGAATGTGCGCCAGGAACGCAGGTTCCGGAACGACATCGTGTTCTCGCAGGTAGTACGCGACTGCGCGCGACCACATCCATGTGCCGTCGGTCGCGAAGGAGGCAGGCACGACCTTGCCTCTCGACGCATCAATCCTGTCGATCGTGCGCCCGCTCGTTCGCGCCGCGATCGTCCCACCAGAGAGGAATCGCAAGACAGCCTCACGTTCGGCGTCATCCAACGAAGGACGCTCGTGGGCTGGTGCGGGCATGCCTTCGGAATCGAACGCCCCGAACAACTCGGCAATCCTCACCGTTCCGCTCCCCCCTCGCCGATCGCTGTGCTAACGCTGGGCGACTGCCTTCAGTCGTTCCAGTGACGGAAGTTCGTCTTCCACAGCGTTCGGTTCGATCATCCCGGAGAGGCGGTCTTCAGGATGGTGGCGACTGTCATGAAGGGTCTGCAGTGGCGGAAGTTGCTGCCTGTACCCATGGCTCAATCGCAATTGCCAGAGACCGGCGGCGATGTGCGCTGTCCTGCCGGCGGACCGGAGAGGAAGGTAGTCGGCGGCGTCGTTCTCGACCGAGGCCCAGAGATAGCCGATATGCCGACCCTCCTTCAGTATCGGCAGAAAGCGGACTGCACTGGATGTGCTGGTTGGGTAGCGGCGCAACGGCGTGCTGACCAGCGGGCCCCAGCCCTGTGAGCGGTCGACCGGCGTGCCGTCGGGGTACATACCGTCCTGTACCAGCGGGTCGGGCGGAGGAGGGCCGCCCGGGTTCACCAATTCGTATAGGGCAGTAAGGCTTTCGGCTCGCCTGACCGAAGCGCCGGCGGGTATTCCACCACCCTCGGGATGCTCCGCCGCACCGATCCACTGCTGTACCGCTTGCTGGGCCGGGAGCCGGTCTGCGTAGGCGGCGGCCAGCCGGTCCGCCCACGTGTCGATCGCGGTCCACGACGGGTCGGACAGCGGATCGCCGTCCGACATCTTGCGGATGAAACCGGCGGAGTTGTGGGTCGCCGATGCCCAGAGGCACCCCATGAATTTGCCGCGTCGTATGACAGGCACATATCTGACCGGTTGCCTGGTCCAGCCCTCGTATGTGGCGCGAGGTGCCATCGGCGCACCGAAACCGGCTGGAGGTTCGTAGCCTGGTGGGGCGGCAGGGGGCTGGTTGGCGAAAGTGAACTTGTCACTGACGATCGCCTCCGCCACACGTCGTTCCTTTCATCCGTGTACATCGGGTGGGCGTGAAGTCGAGCTCGAGCCCTGCCGACGAGCTTGTGCGGTGAATCCGCTACTGCTGTGCGAGATTTACGAGCTGTTGCACTGTGGGAAGCTCCGCGTCCGGCACGTTGGGTTGGATCATGCCTGACATGTGGTCTTCAGGGAAGGCGCGACATCTGTCGAGGATTTCGAGCGGTGGAACGTTCTGTTCGTAGCCCTCGGTAATGCGAAGTTTCCAGAGGCCGGCGGCAATTTGTGCGGTTCTGCCCGCTGCCGCGCGGGGCAGGTAGCCGGCCGCGTCGTTGGTGGTCGACGCCCACAGGTAGGCAATAAGGTTGCCGCTCTTGATAATCGGCAGATACCGAACCGGTGAGTCGGTGGTGGAGGGGTAGGTGGTAGCGGGTGCGGAGACGAGTGGTCCCCAGCCCTGCGCGCGATTCACTGGTGTGCCGTCAGGGAATTCGCCGTCTTGAATGAGAGGTCCAGGCGCCGCAGGGCCGCCAGGGTTGGTGCGCTGGTACAGAGCGTCGAGATTCGGCGCGTCGGGGACAGGTGCGTCGGCGGGGATGTAGCCGCCGATGGGATCTTCGGGCGCGCCGACCCAGCGCTGTACAGCATCGACGGGACGTAATCCCTGCTTGCAGGCGGCGTCGAGCCGCTCCCGCCAGACGTCCATCCAAGAGAAGTCGTCACGACTCAGGATGCGAACCAGTCCGGCGGAGTTGTGGTGCTGCGACGCCCAGATGTGACCGACGAACTCACCGCGGATCAGGATCGGCCAGTAGAACAAGGGTTTACGAGTCCAGGGCTCGTATCGCCCTTCGAGCGGATCGCGCTGCGGTTTCGGCTCCGGATACTCGGGCGTCCCCGGCGGCGGGAGGGGGCCCCAGTTGTAGCTGGTGTCGTCCCAGGAGTTCACGATGATGATCCCGTCTACGAGGGTTGTTCGTCGGTGGGTGATGCGGCCCCGGGATTCCGGTAATGTTCCCGTATTTCGCCTGGTTGGATCTCGTTCTCAGGAGTGACCAGGCCGAATCCCTTTGTGAATTTAGGGTTGTCGTCGACAATCCGCTGCTCGGCCGGTACGGCGTCTCGGGCGGCGATATCTTCGGCCACTCGGCGATCGATGTCATGCAACTCCTCGACCGAGATGCCCATTCGCGCCGCAATCTTTTCGTCGACTCGACGCTGTTCGGCGGGGTCGGCGGCGGAAGGGCGGTCCGGCTGATAGGTCATCGTGCGCTCCGGTTCGGTCAGAAGTATGCGGCGATTGCAGTGTCGTATCGTGCATCGGTCACATCGATGACCCCCGGCGGCTGGTAGTTCTGCCGACGCACATGGTCCACGAATTCCTGTGGCATGTCGAGCGAGTAGTTTCTCAGATAGTGGATCGAATCCAGCCGCCATATCCACTCGCCGTCCGAAACGAGAGTGGGTCCGCTACGGATCCACTCACGGCCGTCCACCATATCTACGACATCTTCCATGACATCGAATACAGGGGTCCCGGCCTGCATATAGTCCGCAATCCGATCGCGGTCGCCTATGATTCGGGTGGTGTACGACTCGGATAGCGGTTTCAATTCGGGCTTGTCTTTTCGGTACATTTCCCGATATATGCCGACCGCTCGAAGATTCTGCACAGTAAACTCTTTTCGACGAGTATCGAATGTGGTAAAAAGTTATCGACCGGTGCCGCCTTCCATCAATGCCGCGACCGGAATCCGCACAGAACTCGGTCTGCCGGGATTGACTACGACCGACGCATCGTCCGGTAAGCGTTGTAGCAGGGTTTCGAACGGTACCCGCTCAACGAACCGGTAGTTCTCCGGCACGATCTCCGGCCGGGTGTACAGTGCTACGAAATCTCCCCGAGAATCCGAATATACGACTGTCTCAACAGTTCCGTCGCCAGGGATGTACACATCGGATGACCGTAATGCGTTCATGAGGGATTCCTCCGTCCCATACCCCGTCGCAGCCAGTTGCAATTGCCTTTCGGTGTCGTCACCGGGCTTCGGCATCCCCAGCTTGACCGGCGACGGGCGGTACTTGGTGTTGCGTTGGAATTCGCCGCTGATTTTTCCTTCGTCGTCGACTTTCCATGCCCCCTCGATTCCGTACGGGGGAACGTTTCCATCCTGAGGAAAGAACGGGTCGATCACGTACACCCATCCTCCGGGTTGTTCCGCGGCAGCCTTTCGGAGCGCGGGAGTTATCGGCGGTGGTGTGTTATCGGTCATTCTCATCTCCTGCATCCAGAATCGGATCGACCGGTCAGTATCTGTCCATGCTAGTCGTCGGTGCTCTCATCGCTCTCGGACGGTCTCCCTCCGGCACCGGGATCCCCGTCGTCTCTGGTGACGTAGTTCGGATTGGGAATGAAGTCACCGTACTCTCCGGTCGAGTAGCTGTACGACCTCGCACCTACGATGAACTCGCCGCGGATTCCTCCCGGAAATGCCACTTCGGATTCGTATTCCATCGTGTGGGCGCCGAGTGTCTCGTTGACATCGATTCCTCCGGGAGCGTCCAGCTCATAAGTGAAACGCCCTCCGAATTCCTCGCCGATATCCTCGCGTGTCGATGTGCTGACGAAAGCCGAAGGGACATCGTCCTCTACGTATTGCGAGAGGTCCGTGAACGAGGGATCTCGGGGGGAGAAACCCTGGTCGAAAATCACAGCGGGCGGCCTGTTGTCACTGCGATAGAGAGGTTCGTTGTCGGTTCGCCATCGGGGATCCACGCCCATGTCGCTGATGTCCACCGACGGGTCCACGGCTGCCTCGAGGTGGTTGTCGTCCGAGGCCATGATGTCCCAGCCGTCCCGGCGGCCTTCGGTGGTGACGGCCGAGTTATCGGATTCCGCGATGTCGACGTGGTGCGGTTCCTGTGTGGGTTCGGCACCGCCGGGGTGAAAGGTGGCCCAGTGCCCACCGTCGTGAACGACGGCGGGCGAGTCGGGGGCCCGACGCACGCCGACGGTGTCCGACGGTGCGCGTACCGGCGCCCCGAGTTCGTCGGCGAGCTGCTGAGCCCAGCCGATGTCGTTGCCCGCATGGCAGGAGATCAGGCGGACCGGAGTGCCCGGCTGGTAGTTCGGGTTGTTCCGAATCGCGTCGGCAACGTATTGCGGACTGGTCTCGTTCTCGTGCCCGGGTATCGGGCGGCCGAAGCGGTTCCCATGGACGATGACATCGTGTTCTCCCTCATTGCGGAGATTGTCGTAGACACGATGCGTCTGGGGGTCGTCACCTATGGCAGTGCGGTCGGGGCCGTGCAGGACCGAGTGTTCCACTTCGCCTGTGCCGGTCTCGATTTCGTGATCTGTGGACCCTTCATGATCGTCGGTGTCGTGGTGTTGGGCCGCATCCTCGGAATGGGGAACGTGTGGAGGTGTCTCGTAGAGGTAGATCCGGGTGCGCCCGAACAGCCCGGCAGTCGGATCGTGCGTGACACCGCGCACTTCGAACGTGGTGTTGCGATCGAAAAGGACTTCTCGTTCACCCGGCCGCACGGAGTGCTCTGAGATATCGCGGCCGGTGCTGGAGTGGATGACGAATTCGACATTGCCGACGAAGGTGCGTCGAGGGTCCCGGGAGGTACTGGTGAACGCGGGCTCGGTCACCGTTTCGCCGGGAACATACCGCGCTATCTCTTCGGGGCTCAGTGAGGTGCCACGCCAGACGGTGCCGGTGTGGGCCGGCAGATTGCCCAGACCATCGGAGATCCGTTGTGCGAGTTGCTGCTGGTCCGGATCGAGTTCGGTGTGGTTGCGCAGACGGTTGTTGAGCTCGGTGTAGTGGTTCCCGTCGGGGTCGGTGTAATCACGGATAGCTTGATGCTGTTCGGGCGTCGGTTCTCCGCGACCATGATCGGGAGCGTATTGGTGGTGCGGCGCTACTGCGTCGCCACGTTCGGGACTCGTGTGTGCGGGCGCGCTGTCACGCCTGCCCGATTCCGGTATGTGGCGGTTCCCGCGAGTCTCGCCGGGACCGGAAGCTTCTGGTGCGGTGTGGGTCGATTCCGGGCGAAGGTCCGCCCTCGCACCGTCGGTCCGGGTGGGAGCCACGGGTTCGGGATCGGACCGATGAGATGGCGGGCTCGACCGGTCGACCGACGTTGTCGTCGTTGTCGGTTCGCCCGGGCGATGGACGGCTGGTCCGGGTTCTCGCGGCACCGAGGAGCCGGGGCCGGGGCGCCGTTCCTCATCTCCGGCCGAGTGGTCGGGGCGAGGTCCGTCCGCTGCGGTGACCGGCGTCGCGGGTGGCCTACCGTTCGGTGCGGTCGCGGGTGCTCCGGAGCCCGGGCGAGATTCGCTCGGGCGCATCGATTCGCCGCGTGCCGGCACTTCGGCCGGATGACCGGTCGGTCCGGCGTGGCCTTCGTCTCGCGGTGGGGTGCGCGCTGGATTGCTGTGGTCGGCGTCCGAGCGCCGAGTCGAAGGCGCCGGTTGTGCATCCGATGGACGACGCGCGGATTCGTGCGGTGCCGGTCCGCTCGCGTCGTTTCGATGTGGGCCGGATGCGTTGGGTTCCGTTCGTGATGCGGGAGCTGATGGTCGCTCGTGTTCGGCCGCCGGCGCGGCCATGTGCTCGGGCGGAAGAACTTCCGCGTGCACGGTGAATGTCGGCCGCATGCCGGATTCGGTCTGGACCCATCCGGTATGGACGATGTCGTTGATTCGGTACCGGGTATGCCGTTGCAGAATCAGCTCGCGTTGATCGGGGTACGCGCTGTCGTGGCCCATCCAGAGGCCGGGGGATCCGGCCGGGACCGTCATCTCGATCCGGAACGGGAATGGCCGGCCGTCGACCTGAGTGAGATTCGCGCCCAGAGACGTTGACATATAGGCGCGTTCCGTTTGTGTTGTGCCGATCAAGGCACGCGGATCACCGCCCGCTCCGAGTTGACGTCCCATCTCTGTCTCCATGAACGAGAGGTCGTGCAGCCCTCTCAGTACTTGGACGGATTCGGGAAGCGGTCTGTTGAGTGCGGCGTCGGTTTCCGCGATCCGCCGATGGAAGGCCTCGACCGTGGGCGGGCCGTCGAAGTACTGGTGCAGGAACCTCCAGTTCCCCTGATTGCTCGCCAATGCGTCGAGTCGGGCTGCCGGATCCGGCTGTGAACGTACGAAGTCGACCCACTGGCGTTGGAAAGGATCCAGGTCGCGCCGCATCGCCATGCGATCCAGATCCGCCACCGTCCGAGGCATTTCGCCACGATTCGCATGGGTCAGGGCTGCGGCGGCATGACTTTCGGCACGCAGATGGTCGAAATGACGACCGACTGCCTCCAACGGATTGGGCGAGCGCAGGAAGCCGTTCGGGAACGACTGGACCGTGTACTGACGTACCGCATGCTGTAGTTCGGGAGGCAACGAGTGCAGCACATGTGCCAAGCGATTGTCGCCGTAGCGTTGGCCTGCTTCGTCGGATCCGAATCGGCGCACACCGTCGCGGCCGACCGCACCTTCGTCGGAATGCGAGTGGTCACCGGGCGGTGGGTTGTGGTGTGGCGGCGCAGCGGGATGGCCCCCTTCGTGGGGCACACCATTGTGCGGTCGCGGGCTCGCCGGATGGGTGGGCGAGGAGTGCACGGCATGGTTGTCGGCGGCGGGTCCGTGGGCGCCGGGATGTGTTGTGGCGCCTGTCGGTCGGGCCGTGTTGCGGGCCTCGGGCCCTGGAACCGGACGGCGTGCGGGACCGGCGGAGGGGTCCGGATGTAGTCGGCCCGCCCGCTCCGGATGTGTCCGCGCGGCTGGTTCGGGGCGGGCCGGTGACGGCTCGGAGGGGCGATGCGAGGGGCGCGGTGTTTCTGGACGTGGTGTGGTCCCACCCGGACGAGGTCGGGGACCTGCCTCCGGGCGAGGTGCCGGCTCGCCGGGGCGGTGGTTCGGGCGGGGCGTCTCCGGGTGGGATCCGTTCGGCCGTGGGGATTCCGCC
>NZ_LZML01000215.1:0-1186 GCF_001665695.1 Nocardia sp. 852002-51101_SCH5132738
ACCATCATCGCCGCGGCCATGCTCGACCGGCTCCTACATCGCTCGGTGGTCCTCAAACTCGACGGCGATTCCTACCGCCTGCGAGACCACCATGCCCGATCAGAAAACCACCGCACGGCCTCCGGAACCATCCGCCGGCCGCTACAGTAGAACCGCCTCACGGGTGGGGAATTTCGATGAGCACCACTGGGGAAGTTTCTTGAGCCTCGTCAGCTGACTGCGCTCACCGAATCTCCCCAGCCGGGCTCATCGAAATGCCCCACCCGTGAGCGGTCCTGATTATAGGGGTTCGCGGTTTCCGGTCGTGGCCCGGCGGAGGTTGTCGGCGGTGGCTTGGTGGTCGCGTAGCCGGTAGGAGTCGCCGTCGAGGTTGATCACCATCGACCGGTGCAGGAGTCTGTCCAATAATGCTGCGGCGACAGTGTTATCGCCGAGGATCTCGCCCCAGGATCCGACGCCGCGGTTGGTGGTGATCGCGATCGATGTCTTCAAGTACCGTTGCGCGACAACCTGAAACAGTGCTGATGCCGCCTCTGCAGGTAACGGCAGGTATCCCAGTTCGTCGATCGCCAGGAGCGTTGGTCCGGCGTAGAAACGCATGCAGGTGGCCCACCGGCCTTCGATCGCAGCTTTGTGGCAGCGGGCCGCCAAATCGGCGGCGGTGGTGACATAGGTGCGGTAGCCGGCGTGCACCGCAGCCCGGGCTAGACCCAAGGCCGCTCAGTTTGGTGTGCTGCCGGGTTGTCAACCGGGTAGCACGCGCACGCTGATGTGGGTTTGGTAGATGGTCCGGTCGATCACCCCCTTGGCGCGGTGTTTGGAGATTGCCCGTTTGACCACGCGAAGGCTGCTGCGGGGCCGGCGATGTGGGAGCAGGTCAGCGCGCACGGCCCGCCCGATCACACCGACGATATCGACAGTCGCGCCGGTGATGACCCGGCCGCATGGACGAGCTGGTCGCGGGCGGTCTGCAAAGCGACGGTGAAACTGCCCCGGTCCGCGACCATGCCCGGTGTGGCCAGCGCGGTATCGGCGATCGCGGTCCGCAACGCCTGGTAGGTGATCAGCAACGCGTAGACCTCCTGCGCGACATCGTCGGCAGTACGCGCCGAGGGTGTCACGAGAACCGTGTAAGTCCGAAGCTAGTTCGGTACTAAATCTATTCTAGCACAATGGAATTCGGTTC
>NZ_LZML01000216.1:0-5068 GCF_001665695.1 Nocardia sp. 852002-51101_SCH5132738
ACGGTGAATCTGATGTCGATAACCCCGAAATCGTCGTGGCCATGGGTGCGGACCTTGTTGCACTCGGTGTTCGACCAGGCCGACTCTGAATCGGTTGCTGCTCAATATGATCGGATGCTCGACGCACTGACCGAGAAGTTGCCGAAGGTGGCAGCTCACCTCGACGCCGCTCGGGCCGATCTGCTGTCGTTCACCGCGTTTCCCAAACAGATCTGGCGTCAGATCTGGTCCAACAATCCCCAGGAACGGTTGAACAAGGAAATCCGCAGGCGCACAGACGTTGTCGGCATCTTCCCCGACCGCCAAGCCATCATCCGGCTCGTCGGCGCCGTCCTGGCCGAGCAGCACGACGAATGGATCGAAGGCCGCCGCTATCTCGGCCTGGACGTGCTGGCTCGCTCCCGCGGCGTCACCGACCCCACCGACGAACAGGAGGACCCCACCCCTGCACTGACCGCCTGATCGAACAGGATCACGCGGCAATCACCCGATACACCACCCGTTTGGACTTGACCGTCCTTCGCCCGCTGGGCCACCAGCGGCTAACCGAAACCACAGTCTCGCAGCCGCGGTTTGGTGTCGAAATGCCACGGGGCGTGCCCATTGCCGTCCCCGCACACCGCGCAACCAGCTGTGTTGTGCCTTGGTCGTACACGCACCTGCACGGCACGAACACAACCTCTCGATGATAGGGAGAACAATGAAGCCCAATTACGCTGCCTGGCGCATCGACCTCGCCGACAAGTGGGCGCAGCGCGCGCCGGCGGCAGTCGCGATCGCGATCACATGGGGCCCTGAGGCGGCAGTCCGCTTCGTCCTACAAACAATCGCGGAAGCACCCGAACCGCATGGGGGCGCTCCAGTTCAGGCTGATCTGTGTCCGAGTGGCGGAGTAGAGGAATCAATACGGCGACATGTCATAGCGACGGCGATATGCACAGCGGTGCAAGCGGCTGGGTGCCGGCTTACCGCCGGAGCCACACCAACCGCCGAGACAACCGCTCTGTGGGACCCGTCTACCGGCATACCCGCCGATGCCTTGCGCGCGTCGAACGTCGATGCGTCGAGCAGCGAATCCGGAATCGCCGGTATCGAGCAAATCGGCTGGAGGATCTGCGGATGGCGCGGCCCCGAGTACTCGATCACCGTCTACTCGACCGCGCGCACCGTCGATCAGTTCGAGAACAAGCCCGGCAACGTCGATTTCACCGACGTGACGATCGCCGGCCGCAGCGGTCGGCAATTCAGGCTTGACGGAGCATCGAAACACCTCAACTGCAACGTCGTATTCGCTGCACAGCAGGGCGTCGTCCAACTTCAGGTACTGATCCGCGCAGCAATGGATAATCCGCCGGAACCCTGTGAACTACTGGCTCGAATCGGCGAGAACCTCGTCCCGTGGTTTCCCGGATAGGACGGGCGACAAGGCAGTTCGGCCCGAAAGGCCCAGTCCGGCTACTTCTTCGGCGCGGGGTTCTGGTCGATGATCCCGTTCAGTGTGGTCGAGTTCGTGTAGTCCTGGCCGGTGAGCCGAGCCAGCGAAATCGCCATGACCTCCCGCATATTCTTGACGGTCTCGATGTGGTCGGAAATGATTTTGTCGATGGAGTTGTCATCGCCGGTCGCCTGGAGCTTGAACTGCCCCTCGAGCATGTGCCCCATATCGAAGTCACCGAAGCCGGAAACCGTCTTGACCTGCCCGATGAGCAGGTTCATGTTCTCCAAATCTTCGATGCGCTTATTGCAGGCCGCGAGGCACTCCCGAGCTACTTGCTCATCGTCCAGATAGAGCTCCCCTGCACGAGCCGCCACAGCCTGCTGTTGCCAAGCATTGAGGTCACTACCCGCCATCCCCTTGCCCCCTTAGCTATTGCGGAATCGACGGCACGATCGCGTTACCAATCTTGGCAAGCGTCGGGCATGGGTCGATCGGCACATCATCAGACAACCGACCCACCACCTGGATTTGCACCGAGCCCTGTGCGGTTTGGAACACGACGTCACAGTTTCGGTCCGCCCCTTGTTCTCCGAACTGGGTGCCCTGGCGCCCCGCCATCGTGACCGGCTGCTGATTGATGTTGCCGCCCTTGTTCGCGATCTCTCCGGGCGAATGCTTGGCGGTCGAATACACCGAGATCGCGTATTTCGCGCCCTTCCATGCGCAGATTTCCCAACCCGACTGATGGACGCCAGCGATTCCGGACTGCTTCGTGCTGGGGTCCACCTGAGCCGCAGTCAAAGCGCCATCCGGAATCCCAGTGCACGGATCCCACACTGCCGCAGCAGCATCGCTCGTGGTCGAGGTAGCCGCACCGTCCGTAGTCGAGCTACACCCCGCTGTCACCACCGCCAGCACCGCCCCGATAGCGACCGCCACCCCTGCCACTCGTCGCTGCACCCGACGTCCTCCCGCTCGACAGACAACTTCGCTACGGACTATAGGACGCGGCAACGCACCACAGGGTTCCAAGTCCTCCCGCAGGGCCTCGACCAGGGCGCTGCGCCCGATCCACCGGGCACCTTCTCGGTGCCCCCGGTGCGGCACGTACAGCATCTACACGTAACCGCACCCGTCGCGAACTGCGGGTTTCCGCAACAGTTGACATCGTTCGCCGGCGTCATCGTTCCGGTGGCGGTGCGCAGTGAATGCCGGGCAGACCATCACCGGTTTGACCGCGTTGCAGGCCGATGAGCTGGCTTGCGTGGTGCGCGGGGCTGACTACCGCCACATCCGCGTTCCGCATGTGCCGGTCAGCCGATCGGTCACCGATTCGCAGGTATTCGCCTGTGCCCCCCGTCATTTGCGAGGCGGGCCCCCGGCCGGAGGTGCGCTGGGATGAGCAGCAGCGCTTTCTCGGGTCGCCGTGATCGGACGTTGTTGATCCAGTGTGCATGTACCGCAGTCGTAGCGCTCGGCGCGGCGTACGCCTCGTACCGGCACGGTCGGGAGTTCGCGTTGCGTTTCGGTGCGGACGAGACGACGGCCGGCATCTGGCCGTTGATCGTGGACGGACTGTTGACCCTGGCGACGGTCGAGCTGTGGAAGACCGGCCGCGACGATAGTGCGGGCGGCCGGTGGGCAGCGTGGTCGGCCTTCGTGTTCGGGATCTGCCTATCGCTATGCGCCAATATCGCAGCAGCCCCGGGGCTGAGCGTATTCAGCGTCGCAGTGGCCGCGTGCCCACCGGTGGCGTTGCTGCTGGCGGTCGAGTTACTCAACCGTGCGCTGAAACGGCACCGCGCCGAGACTGACGGGACCGTGGACGAGACCAGTACCGAGACCGACGGGACGGAGGGGACTGCGGAGCCGATGGCGCCCGTGGTGCGTCTCGCGTCGGTCCCGGCAGGGTCTGGCCTACCTGCCGAGCTGACCGCGGAACAGCGCATGTGGGCGTACTACACCAGCGAGCGTTCGAAGGGACGGACTCCGTCCGGCGCGGAGCTGGACCGGATCGCGGGCACGAACAACTACGGCCGCCGCGTGCTACGCCGGTGGAAGACGGCAGACCGGTCGCCTGCGGACGCGACCGACGATCAGATGAATCGTGCGGTGGGCATCGACGAGCCCAACCTCTGGACCCGCGCGGAAGGCGCCGGGCGGCCGGCCGAGGGTGATGCCCGGTGACCAGCTGCGACACCACCCGGACTGCGGATGGCTCAGCGGTTGGTAGGGCGGATGCAGTGGCGGGTGGTCGGCGTCCTATAGCCGCCACCCCAAACGCCGAACACGACAACCGCATCCGTGCCGGTCGGGCCCGCATTCGAGGCAAGGGGACTGAATCCAGAATGAATTCCAATACTCATACGTATTCCCCCGTCGGGCGGCGCGGCAGGCCCCGTGGCGTGCCTCGGGGCGCCGGGCATCCGGACGCGGGTCCGTGGTTTCGTCTGCTCGATCGTGACCGTCGACTGCTAGCACTGCTTGCCGAGCACAAAGCGTTGACCACCGACCAGATCGCGTCGCTGGAATTCGCCTCGGTTCGCCGCGCACAAGATCGGTTGCGGAAACTGCGCGAGATGGGAATGCTGTTCGCCTTCCGCGAATCCCTCTACGGCGGCGGCACGACCCAAACACGGTACGCCCTCGGCTATCTCGGCGCACGCCTGATCGCGGCCCAGCGCGCGCAGACCCCGCCTGCCCCGGCCAAGTACGCGCTGAGTTTGGAGCGGTTGGCGTGCTCGCCGATGCTCACACACCGCCTGGGCGTCAACGGCTTCTTCTGCGCCTTGGCCGCCCACCGAAACCCCACCCGCCGCAATGACCCGGTCACACCGGATGGGTTGCAGGGACTGACCCAGTGGTGGTCGGAGCGCCAATGCGCCGAGATGTTCTGGACTAATGCCTCCGGCGAGGACCAGCTCCATCCCGATGGCTACGGCTGTTGGGAAGACCGCGGCCGTACGGTGCGATTCTTCCTCGAATATGACACGGGCACCGAGTCGTTGAACACCGTCGCTTCCAAACTTGCTGACTACCAGCGCTTCCCGACCGACAGATTCGGGATCCTGTTGTTCTCCGTGCATTCAGCCCGCCGCGAGACCGGGTTACGAACCGCGCTGAGGCGCGCGTTCGGCAGTTGTGCCCCCGGCCTGGTCATCGCGACCACCAGCCGCGACCTGACCCACCCCGCCGGACCGGCAGGACCGATGTGGGCACTCTGGACGACCGATCGCGGCGACGCAGTAACCCAACGACTACGACTGGCCGATCTCCCCGAACGCGGCCCTCGCATCGCCCACCACACCAGCGCCGAGCAGCCCTACAACGAGGCAGCCTTCGACCACGACGACCCGCGAATACAAGACCTCCTCTACCCCGACCAAACTCGACCCAGGACCCGGTGGTCGATCCCTGTCGACGTCGCCAGGCGCCCTGAACGAATGGAACGTCCATTCTCAGGATGACCGGTGACCATCAGGCGGGCGGTATCGGCGTTGTCGCGAAACATTCAATCGCGGGCGCTCTGCGCTCAATTCGGCGAGTCTGCTCGCCAGGGGACTGTCGGTGTTCCGGTGGATCTGATCTCGGTCCGATGAGTCGAGCCTGATGGCTCGGCAGGAAGGACCG